>NZ_CAMPPQ010000002.1:0-65000 GCF_946901335.1 Saccharococcus sp. Marseille-Q5394
ATCAGGGAGCAAGCTCCCATCAATCCGCTCGACTTGCATGTATTAGGCACGCCGCCAGCGTTCGTCCTGAGCCAGGATCAAACTCTCCATAATAGAGAAATTCGAGTAGCTCGAGTTTCTTGCTGGCATCAATTAAGATGTCAATTTGAATCCGAAGATTCGTTTGTTCTTTTCACCGACAGAGTCGGCTCCAGAACTTTATTTGTTGACGTTTTGCTGTTCAGTTTTCAAGGTTCATTGTGTGTCGCCCCATCTGAAGCAACTCTTATATAATACCACATTCGCAATTCCGATGTCAACAACTATTTTGAAAAAGTTTTAAGCTGTTTTCAAAGCAGTTATTCACTTACCGGAAACGCAACGTTTATTACTATACCACCCTGCGTTTTTGATTGCAAGACTTATTTCGAAAAAGTTTCCTATTCGATTCAAAGTGAAAGAAAAACCGCGCAATCATTGTTCCGACCATGATTGCGCGGTGCTTGCTCTATATAATTACTCTTTATGTCTCATCTGTGGGAAGAGGAGAATATCACGAATCGATTGTGCGTTGGTCAATAGCATCACGAGACGGTCAATCCCTATTCCAAGGCCGCCTGTTGGAGGAAGTCCATATTCCAGTGCTTCAATGAAGTCTTCATCCATTTCGTGCGCCTCATCATTGCCTTGCTCCTTCTCAACCATTTGCGCTTCGAAACGGGCGCGCTGATCGATTGGATCGTTCAACTCAGTAAATGCATTTGCGTGCTCGCGCCGCACGATGAATAATTCGAAGCGGTCAGTGAAACGTTCATCTTCGGGATTTTTCTTCGCAAGCGGAGAAATTTCCACCGGATGACCGTAGATGAATGTCGGTTGAACAAGTTGCTCTTCAACTTTCTGCTCGAAGAATTCATTCAACACATGACCTACATCCATCATGCCCGCCACTTCAACGCCATGTTCCTTTGCAAGTGCATGCGCTTCTTCCTTCGTCATCTGCTTCCAAAAGTCGACGCCTGTATATTCCTTGATTGCATCCACCATATGCAGACGTTTCCAGCCCGGCGCTAGGTCGATGATATCTTCGCCGTATTTCACTTGCGTTGTACCGAGGACATCTTGTGCGATGTTAGCGACCATATTTTCCGTCAGTTCCATAATGTCTTTATAATCCGCGTAAGCTTCATATAGTTCAATCATCGTAAATTCAGGGTTATGCCTTGTTGAGATCCCTTCATTACGGAAAACACGGCCGATTTCGTACACTTTTTCGAGACCACCGACAATTAGTCGTTTCAAATGAAGCTCGATCGCTATACGCATGTATAGTGTCATGTCCAGAGCGTTATGGTGAGTAATGAACGGACGGGCAGTTGCTCCTCCCGCAATCGAATGCAGCATCGGCGTCTCAACTTCAAGGAAGCCTTGTTCATCCAAATAGCGGCGCATCGATTGGATGATGCGGCTTCTCATGATGAACGTCTCTCTGCTTTCCTCTGACATGATCAAGTCAAGATATCGTTGACGATACCGTTGTTCGATGTCCTTCAATCCGTGGAATTTATCCGGCAACGGACGAAGAGCTTTCGTTAGAAACGTGAATTCCGTCGCTTTAATGGAAAGTTCACCGACTTTCGTTTTGAAGACGTTACCTTTGATTCCGACGATATCCCCTAGATCCGCGTGGCTGAATATGTCATAAGCCTCTTCGCCGATTGCATCTTGACGGACGTAGATTTGAATCTGGCCGCCTAGGTCCTGGATATGGGCAAACCCAGCCTTCCCTTTACCGCGCTTCGTCATGATCCGCCCAGCAATTTTCACTTCATGTACTGTTTCATCCAATTCCTCTTTTGAAAGGCCCTCATAGGCTTCGCGGATTTCGTTGGATAGGTGGGTCCGCTCGTATCTTGCGCCGAACGGGTCTAAACCGCTCTCCCGCAATTCATCCATCTTCTGGCGTCTCACCAGAAGCTGATCGTTCAATTCATCCAAATGGGACATTTCCTTCACTCCTTCATAAGTTATCCCTCACGCCGGATGGCATGCTCCTATTGTACACAAACTCTTTATGTAAAAAAAGCCGCCACTAGATTGGCGGCCCGCATCGCTGTTGCATTATCCGACACTGACTGCAGACTGCTCTCTTTCCGTCATCTCTTCTGCGAACTGATTTAGCAGGCTGATCAAGCCATCAGCATTTTCCATTGCGTTGATATCATTTCGAATCTTAGCATTGCCACGAATGCCCTTCATATACCAAGCAGCATGTTTACGCATTTCCCTGACTGCAACATGTTCACCCTTCAGTGCCATCAGCCGCTCGAAATGCAGTAGACAGACATCGATCTTCTCGCGGGCATTCGGCTCATCAATCAGTTCGCCAGTTTCAAGATAACGCACCGTCCGGTAGATCATCCAAGGGTTTCCGAGGGCCGCCCGTCCGATCATGACGCCGTCAACGCCCGTTTCTTCGAGCATCCTTTTAGCATCTTGCGGAGTTTCAATGTCTCCGTTGCCGATGACGGGTATGGAGACCGCTTCTTTCATCTGACGGATGATGTCCCAATTCGCCTTTCCTTCATACATCTGCAACCGGGTACGTCCATGGACGGCGACCGCAGCGCCGCCTGCACGTTCGACAGCTTGTGCGTTTTCGACGCCAAGAATATGCGCATCGTCCCAACCGATCCTCATTTTGACGCTGACAGGCTTGTCAACTTCCTCGACGACCGCAGACACCATTTCATAGATCTTGTCCGGGTCAAGAAGCCATTTCGCTCCGGCTTCGCACTTGATGATCTTATTTACAGGGCAGCCCATATTGATATCAATGATATCCGCATTCGTATGCTTGTCGACATATCGCGCCGCCTCAACGAGAGTTTCCTTCTCACCACCGAAGATTTGCAGGGATAGCGGATTTTCACGTTCATCTATATAAAGCATGTTCATCGTTTTACTATTCTTAGAGACAATCCCCTTATCGCTGATCATTTCAGCATAGACAAGGCCCGCGCCGAATTCTTTCACAGTCAAACGGAACGCCGAGTTGCAAATGCCTGCCATAGGGGCGAGCACGACCCGGTTATCCATCGTAATACCGCCGATTTTGAACGGTCGCTCTAGTAAATCACTCACTCCTTTTCTCCTTTCTCCAATACTCGGATCGGTTTTCATTCTATCTATGGGTAGGACCGGACATCCGCCGTTTCATAGCAACTGCCCGACTCCCTTAACTTTCTTCCAAAGCAAAACGCCCTCTTCATCAGGAACTTCCACTGTAAACGGGATTCCCGTTACAGGATGTCCGATTGCAGGCGCGATTTCCAATAAAGGCACGAGAACAAATGCCCGTTCACCCATTCTCGGGTGCGGCACAATTAGATTCTCCGCTTCAATATTGTCGTTATTATACAGCAAAATGTCAAGGTCTACAGTCCGTGGGCCCCATCTGATTTCACGTACGCGACCGAGGCCGTTCTCAACCTGTTGGCATGCTGCCAATAATTCAAACGGATCCAATGAAGTCGCAATAGAGACAGCCAAGTTAAGAAAGTCCGCCTGCTCCGTATAACCGACGGGAGCAGTCTCATAGATGGAAGATACTTTCGTCACGTCAATTCCTTCGTGGGAATGAAGTGCACGGACAGCCTCCTTCAGATGATGCAGCCTGTCACCGATATTGGATCCAATAGAGAGGTATGCAATGTTCATGAGAATTGCCCTCTCGTAATTTCCACCGACACGGAAGCATAATGTCCGCGGATCGGCGGATCAGGCTTTATCAAGATGACCCGGACGCCACGGACTTGCTCGTCGAACCTCACTAAAATGAGCCGGGAAATCTCCTCTGCGACCGATTCGATTAGTTTCCTCGGCTCCCCTTCGACGACAGAACGGCACACTTCAAATACCTCTGCGTAATTGACCGTCTTCTCCAAATCATCCGTTGCACCTGCTTCCGCCAAATCAACCGCCAGCGATACATTCACCCGGAAACGCTGACCTAGCACCGTCTCTTCCTTCAATGCACCGTGATAACCGTAAAACTCCAGTTCATTCAAATGAATATAATCCATTTTTACACCCTCCAATTCCCGATCAGTCGACTCGCACTTCCGCCTTACCCGTTAACACATCCATCATCCTCACCATACGTGACATTTCTTTCACGTCATGCACCCTAACCAAGTGACATCCATGCTCAATCCCATAGCAAACCGTAGCGCCAGTCCCTTCCATCCGCTCATCAACCGGCAGATCCAGTATGTTGCCGATCATTCGTTTTCGGGATGTCGCGAGCAAGAGCGGGTACCCCATATCCGAAATATGGCGAAGCCCTTGCATCGCCAATACATTCTGACTAGTATTTTTCGCAAAGCCGATGCCCGGATCGAGCCAAATATTGCTTTCCGGCACTCCCGCCTTGCGTGCGATTGCAATACTTTCCTCCAAGTCCGCAATAACTTCATCCATAAACAGCCCTTTATAATCCGCAGTTTCCCGATTATGCATTAGGATGATCGGCGCTCCGTGAGCCGCTGCCACTTCCGCAATTCTCGGCTCGCGTTTCGCACCCCATACGTCATTGACGATCTTAGCACCCGCTTTCAATGCGGCATCAGCTACGTCCGCCTTATATGTATCGATGGATATGACACAATCCAATTCCCGTACTAACGCCTCGATTACAGGAACCGTCCTCTCCAATTCCAAATCGAGCGAGACCGGGGCGTGGCCAGGCCGGGTCGACTCGCCGCCGATATCGATGATTTTCGCTCCATCCCGAAGCATTTCTTCAGCTCGTTTCAAAGCCGCATCAATTTGCCCGTATTTGCCTCCATCCGAGAAGGAGTCCGGCGTGACATTCAAGATGCCCATGACAGCCGTCTCTTTTTTAAAGTCAAATTCGGTATTCCCTAAACGGTATATCTCTATCGCTTTTGATAATTCCATGTCTTTACCCTTCCTTCATTCGATCGATTGCCCGCACGTATAATCGATGCAGTTTTTGATAATAAACCCCTGAAGTCCCAGGCATCAACCGCTCGCCTACAGAAGAAATAGGAACAAGCTCTTGAATCGAGTTCGAAACGAACACTTCATCCGCCTGCTCGACGTCACTTTTCGTAAACAACCCGATATGTATAGCCATGCCGGCTTCCGCTCCGAGCTTCAATAAAAAACCGCGCGTAAGACCGGGCAGAATCCCTGTCTCTGTTGACGGCGTATATAATGCTCCATCTTTCACCCAAAACACATTGGATGTAACGCCTTCAGCGACATAGCCATCCGCCGTGAGGAAAATCCCTTCCAGCTCCTTCAATGAAGGAAGTTCCAATCGACCGCGCACATTGTTCAGGAAGTTATGCGACTTGTGGCGGACCTTGCTTTCAGGGAGATTCCTTTCCGTCTCAAGCCAAACAGCCTTCTTTTCCGTTCCCCGCGCCACAACCGCAAGCTCTTTGCGGAACAGGATGACGTTCGGCGACTTGTATTCGGAAGGGGTCAATCCGATATCGTGCACACCCGCCGACACATTCAGACGGAAATACCCGTCTTGTTCGCCCGAACAGACGTGCAGCCCTCGGATCGCCTCCAAAATCTCCTCGTCGGAATAAGGCATTGTAATTCGGTATTCTCGCAATGCTGCACGAAGACGTTCCATATGCTCTTTGAATAAAAATACATGCCCTTCATATGTCCTAAACGTCTCAAAAAAACCTGCTCCATATAAAAACCCATGATCTAACGGGGAAATCCGCAATTGTTCCGCCTGTTCAAATTCACCGTTCATCCAACAAAGCATGGAGGTGCTCCTCCTTTCATTCAGCCGCTTCGGCCATTTCCTTCGCCTGCCAGAGCGCCCTTGCCTTATTGAGCGACTCCTCATATTCCGCTCTAGGATCGGAGTCCGCGACAAGCCCGGCACCCGCCTGGATATGAGCGACTCCATCTTTTATATACGCAGTCCGGATGACGATGTTAAAATCCATGTCACCGTTAAAGCCGATCCAACCGACCGACCCCGTATACAAACCTCTCCGCGTCGGCTCCAACTCCTCAATGATTTCCATCGTGCGCAGCTTTGGCGAGCCGGTGATCGAACCTCCAGGGAAGACTCCTCTGATGATAGCGGCGTTCGATAGTTCAGGAGCCGCCGTACCCTTTACATTTGATACGAGATGCATAACATGCGAATACCGCTCAATGACCATGAACTCATCCGTTTCCACCGTTTCCGGAATGCAGACTTGTCCAAAGTCCTCAATCTCCTGTTCGACAAGCATAACATGCTCGCCTTTTTCCTTTTCATCCGAGAGCAAGTCCTTCTCAAACGCTTCGTCCTCGATTTCCGTCGTTCCTCTCGGCCTTGTTCCCCCGATCGGACGTGTACTCAAGTCCGTTCCGCGTTTTTTCAGCAATAATTCAGGAGAGCCGGAAACGACAGCGAACTCCTTTGCTCCGATCGACGCCATATATGGCGATGGATTGAAAGATCGCAGCGCTTCGTACATCGAAAGAGGATCAGCGGAAAGCTTCTTCGATTGACGGACTGTCAAATTGACTTGATTAACGTCCCCGTCCGCTATATAACGCTGGACATCTCTGACCATCTGCTCGAATTGAGGTCCGGTAACCGACACTTCCACATTTTCAGGTCTTGTATAATCAATTGTACGACTAGCCGGCGTGAGGACACGCTTCCCGATGCCAACTTCCGCCGCCTCCATCCATTCCCTCTCCACTTCCGATGCATCCAACCCTCGTCCGGGCAGTGTCATGAAATAGGCGGTTTCGGTTTCGAGATCGAGGACCGCCCAGCGATCAAACAAATAGAAGAAAATGTCCGGCGTTTCGAGGTCATCCACAGCAATATGAGGAATCGGTTCGTATGTACGAGCGTAATCATAGCTGACGAAACCGATGGCACCCCCTTGGAAGGCCGGCAGTTCAGGTATATTGTCCATTTGCATCGATTCGACGAACTCGGATAACAGATCAAGCGGTTCACCTTCCCGCACTTGCTTCTCCCCGTCACGCCATTCAAGCTCCAATGATTGAGACTGCTTGCTAGTCAGCGTCACGAGAGGATCGATGCCCGCGATGCATAGCTTACCTGCTCGCCCACTTTCCAGTAAAATATGATGTTCCGCTGTTTTCGCAAGTTCTTTATAGGCATAAAAAAATTGCTCCTTCGTCATTCCGGCCTTCTTATAATCAGGATGCAATCTATCCATTTCGTTTTCCCCCAGCTCCATTTAATATAGTTATCTTAACGTTTAAAGTCCCTTTTAGGCTAGTATTAGAAACAAAAAAAGAGAGCTGCAATAGCTCTCTCTTCAATAATCCTGTTCTTATTCTTCTTCAAAATGATAAAGCGGGGTGCTCAAGTAACGTTCACCGTTTGACGGAAGGATAGCAACGACGTTCTTGCCTTTCCCGAGCTTTTCTGCAACTTGGATTGCTGCGAAGATCGCCGCCCCCGAGGAGACACCGCCCAGGATTCCCTCTTCCCGTGCCGCTCTTCTAGCTGTATCGTAAGCTTCGTCATTCGTCACTTGGATAATTTCATCGTAAATGTCCGTGTCGAGCACTTTCGGAATGAAACCTGCGCCGATTCCTTGGATTTTATGCGGTCCCGGTTTACCACCTGAAAGGACTGCTGAATCAGTCGGTTCCACAGCGATGATCTTTACGTCCGGGAAACGTTCTTTCAATACGCCACCTGCCCCGGTGATGGTGCCCCCCGTGCCGATGCCCGAAATGAATGCATCGACACGATCGAGCGCATCTGCAATTTCCGGCCCTGTCGTCAGACGGTGCACTTCCGGATTCGCTTCGTTATTGAATTGCTGCGGCATGAACCAACCATTTTTCTCGGCAAGCTCTTCCGCTTTTCCGATAGCCCCTTTCATCCCTTCCGACCCCGGTGTCAGGACAAGGTCCGCTCCATAAGCGCGCAACAGGTTCCGACGCTCCAAACTCATCGTGTCCGGCATGACCAGGACCGCCTTATACCCTTTCGCTGCTGCAATCATCGCTAGACCGATACCCGTATTTCCGCTCGTCGGCTCAATGATCGTACTGCCTTCCTTCAAATCCCCGGATTGTTCCGCGGCTTCAATCATCGCAAGCGCTATCCTATCTTTGACACTCGATCCCGGATTGAAGTATTCCAGTTTCAAATAAATATCAGCGCTGTCCGGATTCGCCATGCGGTTCAACTTGACGAGCGGCGTTTTCCCAACTAGATCCGCAATCGTGTTCCCGACTTTATTCATTCCAACCCACTCCTAATCCCTACTTATTTGATATGTTTTATTGTATTAATAGTACACCCGAATTGTGACCAGTGTCAATCAATAATGCCTCCTATACTCTTTCCCTTTTTCCAATTGGATAATCTAAAAAAGGGCTAAAAAAGCTGTTCAGAACCACCCACTTAGTGCGAGGTCCGAACAGCTTTTATTTTATTTTCCGTAAAACCATTTTGCATCAAACTCTTTCCAGAACGCCTCAGGATTGACCGATTGCGGAAGTTGTTCAATGGCGAGCTCGCGTTTAATATGCTCTTTCACTTCTTCAAAGGAGAACGCCCTGCCTTCCACCACTTCATTCACTAGGATAATAGCGTATGTACCGTCCTGCAACTGGATAGCGTCACCGATCTTGCCTTCCTTCTGTTTTGACGCAGCTTTATAGATTGCTGGGTCGATCGTTTCCGTCTCAGCATTTATATAGCCGATGTCACCGCCGAGGCTTGCCGACGCAAGATCGGTCGATAACTCTTTTGCCATGGCATTGAAGCTTGATCCCTTTGCCAACTCATCCAATGCCTGCTCCGCCTCATCCTTCGTCGGAACAATGATAACAGAAGTCCGATATGCGGTTAAAATATTATAGAGGGACTCATTCTTATCATAAAAAGATTTCACGGTTTCATCGTCAATGACGACATCATTCGATAAAACCTTCTCCAGAATAAGGTGGGAACGGATTTTTTGCCTGGTTTGCTCAATATCCAGTCCCGAGTGGGATTGGCCGTCCACCGAAGTGATCAACGCTAGTTCAAGTTCGATTTCTTTGTCAGTCACTTCGATGCCGTATTTCTTCGCCGCCGTCTCCATCACTTTATTGTTAACGAGATCAAGTAGCACTTCCCGCCCGACTTCCTTTTCCATGGCAGTCATCCATTGCCCCCTCGTAATCGCCTCGCCCGCGACCGAAGCAACCTCTTCATCGGGCTGCTTCGATTTATCAGGTATGAGCCATCCGATGAACCATAGGACGTTACAGGCAAGAAGGATGCCAATCAGGAAAAGAAGCGGTTTCGTTTTCAATTTCCTTCTTGGAGGGACCGTCTCCTGGACGTTACGACCTTGACCGTATTTCATCGATAAATCCTTCAAGCTCTTCTTTTGTGAATAGATACTTCTCTAAACAGAAATGGCATTGAGCTTCCGCCTGGCCATCCTCATCAATCATTTCACGGATTTCCTGCTCTCCAAGACCAATAATCGCGTTGCCGAAACGTTCTTTGGAGCAATTGCATCGGAATGCAACGTCCATGCGATCGAGGATTTCAACATTGTCTTTCCCTAACACTTCCCCGAGTACTTCTTCAGGCGTCAATCCACGGTCAATCATCCTTGAAATGGGTTCAACGTTTGCAAGCTTTTTCTCAAGCGCGCTGATCGTCTCTTCCGTCGCACCCGGCATCACTTGGATAATGAATCCTCCTGCAGCCTTTACAGTATTATCCGGATTAACAAGGACACCTAATGCAACCGCTGAAGGCACCTGCTCTGATACGACGAAATATTGAGTGAAGTCTTCCGCAATTTCACCGGAAACAATAGGAACTTGTCCCGTGAAAAAGTCGCGTAAACCTAGGTCTTTAACAACCGTCAACATCCCTTCCGCGCCCACAGCGCGTCGAACGTCAAGTTTCCCTTGTTCGTTCAATTCAAAATGGGTGTGCGGATGTGTGATGTAACCTTTTACATCTCCGTTGGCATCAGCATCGACGACAATCGGTCCGGCGGGGCCATTCCCTTCGATTTTCACCGTCAGTTTGTCATCGCCTTTCAGCATAGCCCCCATCATGAGCGCCGCTGTCATCGTCCGGCCTAAAGCAGCTGTAGCTGTCGGCCATACATGATGCTTTTTCTGTCCCTCCGCCACTGCATTTGTCGAATTCACCGCATAGGCACGAATGGTCCCTTCATAAGCCAATGCTTTTATCAAATAATCTGTCATTCATAACTGCTCCCTTCAAACATTTCTCTCGTAAATCAAGTGAAGCCCCTTCAATGTAAGGAAATTGTCTACGATGTCAATCACTTTCGTTTCACTGGCAATCAGTTCGGCAAGCCCACCCGTAGCAATGACGGTCGGTTCCACCTTACTGTGCGCTTTCATCCTTCCGACGATACCTTCAACAAGTCCTACATAACCATAAACAATTCCTGCTTGCATCGCGGCTACGGTGTTCTTGCCGATAATATGGTCTGGCCGCGTTAATTCCACACGGGGCAATTTAGATGCCCGATCGAATAATGCTTCCATGGAAATGCCGATACCAGGCGCAATCGAGCCGCCCATATACTCGCCCTTTTCGTTCACATAACAAAATGTCGTCGCAGTCCCGAAATCGACAATAATGAGCGGAGAGCCATAATCATGGATGGCCGCAACCGCATTGACGATACGGTCTGCACCCACTTCACGGGGATTTTCGTATTTTATATTCAACCCTGTTTTAACGCCAGGACCGACGATGAGCGGACGTAAGTTAAAATACTTCCTGCACATCTGTTCAAGCGGGAACATGACCGGCGGAACGACTGAGGAAATGATGATGCCATTGATATCCTCAAAACTAAGGCCTGCATGGGTAAATAGCGCTTTCACGGACATGGCATATTCGTCTTCCGTTCTTTGCCTGTACGTTTCCATGCGCCAATGGTGCTTCAATTCCCCTTTATCATAAACGCCAAGAACGATATTCGTATTTCCTGTATCCAATACTAGAATCATTTTCTTTTCCTCGCTAACATTCGTCATTTTCCAGAGTATCATACCACAAACCAAAAGCGGAGGGCGACGGTTAGCTTCGATAGGCGGTGGAGGGTTTGAAAAAAAGGCGCTCCTTGCCTTTTCTTTCAAAATCGAAGCGACCCGAGGAGCTGTCGCCCGGAGTCTAGACGTCAAGAAATAAAAACAGCCGACTGCCTTAAAAAGCAGTCGACTGGAATGTTACCTTTTAAGTTGGAGCGTTTCGTTAATCTCTTCTATGTTCATCGATCGGAGGAAGTGGCTGATCTCCACCATTCTCCTTCGGCAGATCTCCGATGGAAGGGTCTGCGGGCGCGCCTATCGAATCAGGGTGGACCGAGTCCTTTTCAGCTTCTGCATCTTCCTTTTTCGGTTGTGAGCCATTTCCATTTTGTTCATATGGACGCTCAGGCAAAGTGCCATGATCTTTCAAGTGATTGATCTGCTCTGCATCCAACGTTTCCACTTCGAGTAGCGTTGTTGCTATCAAGTCGAGCAAATTGCGGTGCTCGGTCAAAATAGTAGTTGTGCGCTCATACTGTTCCTTAATGATGCGCTGCATTTCCTGGTCGATTTCATATGCGATCGATTCGGAATAGTTCTGTTCGGAATTAAAGTCTCTTCCAAGGAAGACATTGCCGCCTTGCGCCTGGCCGAATTGCATCGGTCCGAGCTTTTTGCTCATACCGTATTCCGTCACCATTGAGCGCGCAATACCCGTAGCGCGTTGGAAGTCGTTATGGGCACCCGTGGATACTTCGCCAAGAACGATTTCTTCCGCTACACGTCCCCCGAGGAGGCCCGCAATTTTGTCGAGAAGTTCAGGCTTCGTCATGAAGTAACGGTCCTCTTTCGGCAGCATGACAGCATATCCGCCGGCCTGGCCGCGAGGGACAATCGTCACCTTATGGACGATTTCAGCGTCATCCAACATAAGTCCGACAACGACGTGACCCGCTTCGTGGAATGCGACGATGTTTCTTTCCTTTTCAGAAATGACCCGGCTCGTTTTAGCTGGTCCTGCAATGACACGGTCCGTTGCTTCATCGATATCCGACATATCAATTTTCGCCTTGCCCCGTCTAGCCGCGACTAACGCAGCTTCATTCAATAAGTTTTCCAAGTCGGCACCTGAGAATCCAGGCGTCCGTTGCGCAATAGCTGTCAAATTGACTGACTCGTCAAGCGGCTTGTTACGCGCATGCACTTTCAAGACCGCTTCACGGCCTCTTACATCCGGACGGCCAACAGTGATCTGACGGTCAAAACGTCCTGGACGCAGAAGTGCAGGGTCGAGGATATCGGGACGGTTCGTCGCGGCAACGATGATGATTCCTTCGTTTCCGTCGAATCCATCCATTTCAACTAATAGCTGGTTCAACGTCTGTTCACGCTCGTCATGCCCGCCACCGAGACCTGCGCCCCGTTGACGTCCGACTGCATCGATTTCATCGATAAAGATAATACACGGTGCATTCTTTTTCGCATTTTCGAATAAGTCACGGACACGGGATGCCCCGACCCCGACAAACATCTCAACGAAATCCGAACCGGAGATCGAGAAGAAAGGTACGCCGGCTTCACCCGCAACAGCGCGCGCTAATAGCGTTTTACCTGTACCAGGAGGTCCGACCAAAAGAATCCCTTTTGGAATACGCGCTCCAAGTTCAACAAACTTACGTGAGTCTTTCAAGAAATCCACAACTTCTTCAAGCTCGGCTTTCTCTTCATCCGCACCCGCAACGTCTGTGAATCTGACTTTTTTGCGATCATCGGAATGGAGCTTCGCCTTGCTTTTCCCGAAATTCATGACTCGGCCGCCACCGCCGCCTTGTGCTTGATTCAATAGGAAGAAGAATAGGATGATGATGATAATGAATGGAACTAATCCTGTGAAGAAGGCTACCCATGCACTTGTTTCAGGTGCTTGTAGAATTTGGATCTCAGGGTTATTCGTTGTCCCGACTGTACGTATCTCACGTATTTCATCCATGACGGCGGAATCATCCACCAGGACATTTGTCGTAAACTTCTCTCCCTCTTCATAGCCCTTCATAGTACCTTCAACGGTCAGAACACCACGGACGGGTTGAAACGACATCGTTTCAATTTCGCCTTTTTCTAGTTCTGTGAGAAATTGATCATACCGAATCTCTTTCGTTTTCGGATTCGGATTATTTAGTGAACTGAAAATCCCCATAATTGCAAGGAAGATCAATCCGTATAATAGAAAGTATCGAAGTATACGATTCATCCCAAGCCTCCTCATTTCTTTCAACAGAAAACTATTGTAAATCTTATCATATAACGGATTCAACCTACAAAGGAAATGCCTTTTTTAGGCACAGATAATGAAATTGTCTTGCTTACGGCTCCACACTCTTAGATTCTAGCATGCCAACTTCGTGCCCACTATGGAAAAAGCTTTCCACCGCCCCTTGTAAAGGTTTGTTGAAAAGCTTTCAGAAAGAGTAGATTTCCTTTTTCAATACACCGATATAAGGCAAGTTCCTATATTTTTCTGCGTAATCAAGTCCATAACCGACAACAAATGCGTCCGGTACAAGGAATCCGACATAGTCTGCTTTCAAGTCCACTTTTCGGCCTGTCGGTTTGTCAAGCAACGTTACGATTTTTATGGATTTCGCTTTCCGGTATTTGAAGAGTTCGACCAAATAATTCAATGTTTTACCGCTGTCGATAATGTCTTCGATGATCAACACGTCGCGACCCTCTACACTTGCATTCAAGTCTTTGACGATTTTCACTTCTCCTGATGATACTGTTGCATTTCCGTAACTCGATACATCCATGAAATCCAATTCAATATACGCATCGATCCGTTTGATCAAGTCGCTCATGAACGGCAATGCTCCTTTAAGGACGCCGATTGCAAGCGGGAATTTATCATGGTAATCCGCTGTCAGCACGGCACCAAGTTCCGCAACTTTCTCCTGGATCTGTTCTTCTGTGATGAGTATTTCTTCAATATCTTTTTGCAACATCAAGTTCCCTCTCTTTTCCGTTAAGATTTTCACGTTTTTTCATTTTAAATATGTACTTTTCCTGTTCTGTTTTCCGTTCCCTGAACTGGATGCCATATCGTACGCCAGGAATGGCGCATATTTCCTCGTTCGCAGTTGTGATAACCGGTATCTTGCGTCTTTGTTCGGCACCGATCTTTTCGTCAATGAACAATCTGGACAAGCGCTTCGGTCGGGCCATGCCCGGAAGCAATAGACGGTCACCGTCTTTTCTGCCCCTCACGTAAAGCGGCAAATCGGCATCGGGTAAATCGAAATACATCAATTCCAATGCGTCCTCTTCATGTTCATCCGCATCGTCCCAATATAACAGTATATCCCCCCAGCACGTCCATTGGCCTTTTTCCAGCTCGCGAAGGGAAGTATCCGGTATTGGCATATTCTCCACAATCGAAACAATGCCATATTCCCTCACGAAGCGGTATCCTTTCGGAAGGTCGATCGTGACATTTCCTGCACTTGCGGACAGATGGTGATGCAACTGATTCAAAAGTGCTGTGTTGTATTCAACAGGTTTGATTTCCCCGAAGTATAGATAATTCAATAGTAGTGGAATGAAGCGCTTTTGTAAAGCAGTGTGCATGCTTCTGAAAAGATCTACTGAGAAGGTAGGAAGTCCGTCTTCTTTGAACGTTACGACGGACGCGAAATGCTCCTTTGCAAGGCTGTCTAAGAGCATCTCATCCTCCTGCAGCCCCATCGTCATTTTAACGACATTCAATGCCGCGGAGGGGTTTTCTGACATGATTACCGGTGCGACATGGCGGCGGAGCCGATTCCGCAAATAAGCGTCACTTTCATTGCTCGGGTCCGCCCTGAATTGTGCACCGCGCTCTATCACATAGGCATGCAGCTCTTCCTTCATTGCAGGAAGAAACGGCCTGCTGACAACCCCGCCATCGATTTTCCGGCTCATCGGGATGCCGATTGGGGAGCTCCCCTTTGACAATTGCATGAGCACCGTCTCCAATTGGTCTTCTGCGTGATGCGCCGTCGCCAGTACATCATATTGTTCCGCCTGCATCACTTCACTGAAAAAGGCGTATCGTCCAGTACGGCAAACGTCCTGCATATTTCCACCTTCTTCGTTCAGGATGGAGGGTACAGGGACATTTCCGCCGAAGAAAGGAATTCCAAGCTTTTCACATAACCCCTTCACAAGTTTGCCGTCATCCGCTGACTCCCGCCCACGAAGCATATGATCGACATGGGCAGCAGCTACTTCAATCCGCATTTCTTCGCGGATTCCTGCCATAAAGAGCAAAAGTGCGACTGAATCCACCCCGCCCGAGCATGCGACTAGAACCCGGTGACCCGATGACAGTAATCTCTGTTTATGAATGAATTCAAGGATTTTTCTTTCGAATGCCTGCATTTTTCGCCCTCCACATTATTGTCTTTTCACCTACCCCTTATTCTACCCCATAACTTTTTCCCGGGAAATAAATCGATTTGTGGGCTTTATTGTCGTCCACTTTGGTAAAACGTGTTCAACCTTCATTACCAACACAGTCCGGTCGTCCGCCACAATTCCGAACTTCCTTTCCATTTCGTACATGATACGGTCAGCCATAGGCTCACAAGACAGATGCTCATACTTTTCCAATATTCCATAGATCGCATCTTCCTGTTTTTCAATTGTAACGGATCCGTTGAATACGCCATCCGTTAGCATGACGATAATATCCCCTGACTTCAATTCTTCATTTGTCGCTTCCACCGAAAATGATGGCAGGAACCCGACAGGAACCGATTTGCTATCAAGCCGGAGGAAATCTTGGCCCCGTTTAATATACGTGCTCATTGAACCCGCCTTCCAAGACCAAAGCCGTCCATCCTGCAGGTCAACCAAAGCTAAATCCAGCGTCGCGTACATATCATCAAGCCCATTCAACGACATCATATAATGTAATGTATGCATCGCCGTTTCCGGATCCATCTTCCGGTCCAAACACTCCCGCATGAGACGAATCACTTTCCGGCTTTCCCGATAAGCATTTATATCATGCCCCATGCCATCCGAAAGTAGAACAGCGGTGAGTCCATCATGAATTGGAAACACTTCATAGGCGTCTCCTGCATGGAATGTCCCTCCCCCAGCCGTCGCTACAATTCCATATTCTAATGAAAAACGGACAGACGAGGAAAACATCAGTTGGATATGAGGAAACGGGTCTTGCAGAGCGACAGTTTTCTCCACTTTAAACGGCTCGCGGTAGACTTCCTCCAACAGCGGTAATATGAGACGTTCTGCCACCGTCATATCCGTCTCGAAATCCGAACGTCTTTCAGGGGTTGAAATTACGATCCGGTAAGCTCCCTTCTCTTCTGATAAAATATCGATCTGATAATATTCGATTCCTTGCGACTGTAAATGCTTCCCCAATTCCTCCTCCGCAAGATGGTTAACCGACATCTCCCCTTTTATATCATTCATGATTTTCTCCAAATGAGTGCTCATATCTCTCAATTGTAAGGCAAGCATTTTCCGCCCATGCTGAAGCTGCCCCATCAAAAGATGATTGGAAGCCGACTCCTCCAACTCGGAAATCAATCCTGAAGAACGGATACACTTATATTTGATCCTCTCTTCCACACGATGGCGCGCCGCTTTCTTGGTCGCCGAATACGTCCCTTCCCACTCATAAAGGAGACGCGCCATTCCTTCTTCATTTCCCTCCCAGCATTTTGAATATCTGAAACAGGACTGGCATATCGATGGGATGTTCTGCGCAGCATTCACGTCATCTGAAGCGAACCGATCATTGACGAGAGTAGACATAAATTCAGCAAACTGTTGAAAATCCGATAATTGCTCATCCAGACGGTCGGTCAACCATTGCTGCCGCTTCACCGAAATATCCTGTTGACCTGTCGGCGTAATCATCCGCCCAATCGGTTCAACTTTCTTTGTCGGGACAAAGAAGAACAGAAGCGTCGCCAAGCCGATCGTCATGAAGTGGGATGTATCTAGCGGCAATGTAAAGTCATATAGAAGGAAGAAGACGGATACAGCAAAGCCGCCTGTCGCAATACCTAATTTCCCGAGACGTTTGAAAGCGCCTGCAAAAAACCCCGTCATGCCATATACGGCCATCATCCCGGTAAACGACAATTCCGCAACTCCTGCAATCGCCGCGATCATCATCGCAATCGTCGTGGAGAACGGCAGACCTCCAGCAAGTGCTGCCAGCAAAATGGTCAAATGAAGCAGCAATCCTGAAATTGAAATCGGACCGACCATGAGATTGCCCATCCCGGTTGTCGCCATGATGCCGACAATGCAAACAGCCCCGAGACGTTCCGGCGACCACTGGCCATAAAAGATACGCTCACGATGAGGAAATGCAACAAACAGGAAAAATGTCATGAACAGCGCCAATACCGCTTCGAAACCGATCGACAATTGCACATCAACAGGCGTATGCCCGCTATGCATGACAAACTGCCATAAAACTTGAACAACTATGATCGTACCTGCAACTGTCAATGGAATGGACTTCCTCATAAGAGGATGCTTGCTCACCACATTAAATAACAGCAATTGCAGTAAATGGATCACTGCTTGTCCCAGCCCCAGAATTGCCCCTCCCGCAATTCCGCCGATGAATACATAAACGAGATGATTCCTGAATCGCATTTGCGCCAAAGCCCAAATCGGCAAGAAAAAAGGGACAGCCGCGTTGAACAGAACAGCTTGCGACAAGAAAAATGTGCTTAGTAAAAAGAACGCCGCCATTAATACATACATCTTCCGCTTGCCCATCGTGCTCACCACGTGACGAATCTGTTGGCCTACCGGTCTTTCAAGATTGCCTATCATCTTCATCTCAACATTCCCCCTATGTCTACTTGTCCCTGAGTATACATAGGTCAAGCCAAAGAATTTGTCTGTTCCTGACAAGGGGCTCCATAAATCTTTCGACGAGTTCCGTAGCAATTTTCTGTTTTCCAACGAAAGGTTGACAGACTCCGTCGACCGTTGTATTATGGTTATTGTCGTTCAGAATTAATTGGACAACATGGCGGCGTAGCTCAGCTGGCTAGAGCGTTCGGTTCATACCCGAAAGGTCGTGGGTTCGACCCCCTCCGCCGCTATAATCGAAAAGCGTAGGCGGCCTGATCAGATGCGACAGGCATAAGAATAACCCGGCGTAGTGGCGCTTTTTGCCACCTAGCCGGGTTTTCTTATGACCCCGAGCATCTGCCCGCCGAAGCTGGACAACAAGAAATGCGTAGAGCGTCGTTTAGCCTCGGCAGGTGCTGGAAGCCTTGAGGTTAAAGGCGCTCTTTGCCTTTAACAGCAAGGCTGAAGCATCCCGAGAGGCTGACGCTCGGAGCTAGACAATAACGAAAGAAAGGCGTCCAGTCTTAAGACTGGACGCCTATTTCATGTCAAAACACGCATAAATCTCTGGAATCACGCATAAAACAAATAACTCACGCATAACTTTCTCCAGAAACGCATAAACTCCTGCAAACACTCATAAACTCCCGCAAACGCGCATAAACTCTCACAATCACGCATAACTCATTAACGAGCTTATCTTCTTATCGAATCGACTCGATTTGTTTCTTATGATGCGAATCATGACTGGCAAAATCCGTGAAATATTCCTCCAATGTCAGAACATGCTCCCCGATGTTGAATGGCTTCGTCCATTCCGTCTCATCCGCACCTTCAAGCCAATCAATAATTTGTTGCCGATACTGTGTTGCGAGCTCAATCACTTCGTCAAATGAATATTCTTTTGCAAGTTTCGCAGCCTGCTCATTGAATGGCCCCCACTCTACATCCTCCAGTATCTCTGATTCTCCCAAACGCCGAAGCCGATGCTCCAAAGTGAACCGATCCCATTCTGCCATATGCATAAGAATCTCCTTTGGCGACCATTTTCCCTCTTGATAAGGTGCATCCGCCTGTTGCTCAGTCAGTGAGCTCAATGAATCCATCCATTCCAAGTACTTCTTGAGATTGTTCATGATTTCATCCATTCCAATTCAGCCCCCCTTTTCATTATTCAATATTCGGCAGCTGCAGAATGAAATCCTTGTGAAAAAAATATTTATGAGCGTTTGGAAGCTTTTATGCGTGAATAAATTCATTTATGCGCGCTTTAGTAGATTTATGCACATTTGGATGAACTTATGCGTCTTTCACCGCGGTTATGCGTCTCTGGGCAGATTTATGCGTAATTCCAGCAGCTTATACTTGTTTGTCAGTAACTGCACAAAAAAAACGACCTACATCTTAACTAGATGTAGATCGCTCATAAGAGATTCATTTCCACTAATTGAAACAGCCAGCAAGTTACCCTCTTCTTGCGCCACGGCCACCGCGTTTAGATTCTGTTGCTCTTTTCAAAGTTGAAAGGCGTTCTTCACTGTCTTTCATGAATTTCGCCATCTTTTGCTCAAAATTCTCTGGACGCTCAGTATGGCTAGGACGGCCACCGCTGTGACGAGGACGTTGAGGGCGTTGAGGACGTTCAGCTTCCGGTTTCGCTTTCCTGATCGATAACCCGATTTTTCCGTCAGTGCCGACATTCATCACTTTCACTTCAACCATATCGCCTACTTTTAGGTGGTCATTGATATCCTTCACATAATTGTCCGCTACTTCACTAATATGGACCAGACCAGTTGAACCGTTCGGCAGTTCGACGAACGCACCGAAGTTTGTGATCCCTGTAACTTTCCCCTGTAACTTGCTGCCTACTTCAATTGACATAAAAAAAATGCTCCTCCTTAAGATTTAAACGGCCCTTTTCAGATGCCTTTTTACCATATGGCGAGTCCTGCAAGTGCAAGATCCTTACTTTCATTATAGCCAACAAAAAAAGAGTGTCAATAAGACTACTCTTTTCCGTCATCTTTTTCTTCTTTTTTCTTCTTGTTTTCAGGAACAGAGAAGATGATTTCATTTTCGTCAGATAAGAAATATTCTTTCCGTGCAAGCTTGGCAATATAATCATCATCATCCAATTTCACAAGCTGTTTTTTAAGAAGTTCTTGTTCTTCCTTCACTTCTTCCAACTTTGCAAGCGTCTCCACTTTTTGCTGTTCTTTTTCCTGCAGCGTCTGCTGTTGCTGAATATACATATTCGTCAATCCGCCGAACACTACGAATGCAATCACTGCATAGATGAACAGTTTCTTCTGTAGCCGCTTTTTCTGCTTGTTTCTCCATACTTCCTTTTTACGCAACGAGCGGACATATTCAGTTTCAATCGATGCAACGGTCGTGGATGGTTTCCTTTTCCTTTGCTCCATGTCCTGCACTCCCTCTCATTACAGTACGAAATTCGATAAGTCTAGTAATTATACATCATTCCGTAGTTGATTTAAAGAGAGAGTTATAGACTTTGTTATATAGATAGATGAAAGGAGAAAGTAGAAACCTCACAATTTTGACGAGCAACCTGAATATCTGCGTAATGATCTTCACCAGGAGCCTAATGATGAACACAACCGGCTTAATGATTACCATATTCAAGACTCTCCCGAAAAACCTGAAAGGCCGGTGGAATAGTGATGCATATAACAACATGCCGCAAATTTGGGCAACCGGGTCATACATCCTCCATGCCCCGTCCCGGACGATGAAAAGAACGTAGAACGATGCACACCCGATCAAAATCCAGCCGATCACTTCCAAAGGGACCGCATATTTCCGGATGATCGACGTCTTGCCGGTCGCATCCACGCCCGTTCCGATCAAATCCATGAAAACCCCGGCCCCGATGCCTGTCCCAATCATTGCAAGAAGACTAAGAAACTGGACAGAGAGACTCATCCAAACAATTTATGGAGGAAACCGCGTGAACTTGCATCTTCTTCGTCATATTGCATCGTGCTGATTGTGCCTTCCAATGTAAGAAGCCCTTTGTCTACATCCAAATGGACGATACGCAGCTCCTCCCCGCGAATTACTAATACTCCCTGAGATGTCCGTACGATGAACTCCTCCTGGTCGAACCGATCGATTGTTTTAACAGATGTAAGATCCATTCTTTTTCGATTTCTCATCGTGATGACATGATCCCCTGATGGAATTGCGTATGTTGGATTGTCGGTCTGGATTTGCATACTATTCCTCCTTTGCTTGTACGTTCACTGCCATCCTATGCGGCCAAACAAAAAAACATGACAGGAAAAGTTCCTGTCATGCCCTCAATCTTCATCGTCAATAAATTCAGGTTCCACCTTGTCCAGCTTCTCTTCTTTCAAGATTGTAAACATCGACGCGGCATCTTCCTTCTTCGTTGATTCCTTCAACATATCGACACTTACTGTAACAATCTTTTGTCCAAAGCGGATAGCCAGCTCGTCGCCAGGTTTCACGACGGACGATGCTTTCGACACCTTGCCATTGATTGTAATACGGCCTTGGTCGGCCACTTGCTTCGCCAATGTCCGTCTTTTGATTAAGCGTGACACCTTTAAAAACTTATCTAATCTCATTTCTTTTCCCTTCCTTTCGCCTGCTGCCAAAACTCTTCTAATTCGTCGAGAGTATAGGCAGAGAATTCCCCTCTACCACTCTTTACGCTTTGCTCGACGAACGAAAAGCGTCGTTTGAATTTCTCATTCGCATGCGCCATCGCTTCCTCGGGTGACAATTTCAAGAACCTCGACAAGTTGACGAGTGTGAATAGGACATCCCCGAGCTCATCTGTCTGGCTCTGCTTCGTTCCATTCGCCACTTCGTCCTTGAATTCCTGCCACTCTTCCTCGAATTTATCGAAAGCGCCTGTTATATCCGGCCAATCGAATCCAACCTTCGCCGCTTCTTTTTGGTAGTTAAATGAAGTGAGCAGCGACGAACTGTGGCGTGCCTGTCCATCCAAGAGCGATTCAGCTTGCGGCTTCTCGGTTTTCTTGATTTCCTGCCAATTTTTCAAAACCTCATCCGAGTTCTCCACGTCCCGGTCGCCGAACACATGCGGATGGCGGCGGATCATTTTATCGCCAACTGACTGCAGGACGTCTTCCATCGCAAAATAGCCATCATCCTCGCCAATTTGCGCATGCAGGAACACTTGCAGCAACACGTCGCCCAGTTCCTCGATGATGCCTTCATCGTCTTCTTGATCGATTGCTTCGAGCAGTTCATGCGCTTCCTCAATCAAATACCGCTTCAACGATTCATGCGTCTGCTCGCGGTCCCACGGGCAGCCGTCCGGAGCACGCAATGCGGCTATAATTTCTCGGAACGTCGACCATTCCTTTAAACGATCCTCCCGCTCCCGAACAGGAGGTACATAGACTGTCGTCAAATTATCGATTTCCGTCTCTCTATCCAACTCGAACAACGGCACAGTCCGAAGATTTTCCATTGAAGAACCCGCCGCCGTCACAATCGTCACCGGATGGTCATAGGCATACTTCTCCATTAGCGAAAGCTTCACTTCAGAAGCGATGAATGCATCATACACTTGGCCGATCAATACATGCTGCGTCATCGTGACGTCATCGCGCTTCATGTCCGTTCCATCAAGCAGTTGGAACCCCTCAATTGGGTCAATCCGGAGCGCTGCAAAGATCGGATCGAGGAAGCTATTCCCCCCTGCGATTTCAAGCTGCACTATGCCAGCACGTTCTTTTTCAATCAATAATTGCACTGTGCGCTCAGCAACGAGTGGATGTCCTGGCACGACATAAGTTACTGACTTTTCGTTTGCCATCAACACTATTTTCTCAACAATCTCTTCATACACTTGCCCAAACTCATCGTTTTTTATATAAATCGCGTCGAAGCTCTCTATTTCCATGCCTTCCGCCCGCAATTCCTCAATGGCCGGATGCTGGTCCGTCCTCGCAATAACGAACTCAGCCTCCTTCAACTTTCGATATGTACCTAAAGACAACTGGTCGAGATCTCCCGCACCAAGTCCAATAATCGTAATTGTATTCATCTTATTCACCTTCTATTTTTAGTGAGAATCAATTGTATACGGGCCAATCTTTTTCCGAACGGCAGCAAATACCATTCCTTTTCCGCCATTATACGTGATTTCATGATAACGACTAGGAAAACGCCCGCCCCTAGCGCGACTGCTGTCAATGCTGTCAACGTAGCACTGATTCGCGATGACAGATTGTCGAATAAAACCTGATCCGCTGCAAGCATCCAAGGGAAAATGACCGCTGCCATCGCAAGTGTAGCAAGGAGCAGCCAACCGTAAAAACGGCTAGGTGCCAGTTTCATCGGCCACACGGTTTTGAAATAAAGAAGAAGCCCAAACGCAATCGCCGCAAAACCGATATTCCCTGCAAGCGCTGCACCTGTTACATCATAGAGCGGCACTAACAATTGATTCGCGATTATTTTCACGGCAAGCCCGCCAAGAAGGAACAGCGTCGGTATTTTGACTTTGCCGGCACCTTGTAAAATTGCGGTCAACGGCAAGATGAGCGACAGCCAAAAGATCTGAAACGCAAATATGATCAGCGCAGCGGAGCCGTCCCTTGTCTCAAACAGCATTTCATTCACATATGGCAAGACGAATGCAAGCCCGACCGCCGCCGCCCATCCGAATAAAACAGCTGTCCGGAATGTGAGCTGTATAAACGGTTCCGCACCCCGTCCTTCCTTTTTAGCTGCATGATGCGCAATAAGCGGGACGATTGCGAGCGCCAATGTGGAAGCGATCAAAATCCCCATCTGGACGAGAGGCTGCCCACGGTCATAAATACCTTTCATTTCCATCGCTGCATCCGCGACAAAGCCTTTCGCAAGCAAACTATTGTAGATCATAAACGAATCCGCCATTTGAAACAGCAGCAAGATAAGCGAGCTTGCGCTGACGCTCAAACTGACAAACGTCAATTCTTTAACGACACGCCACGTATCCACTTGTGTATGCGGCCCTTTATATGCATCTCTGTAAAACAGGACAAGAATGACAACACCTAACGCCTGGCCCATAACAGCGCCCCACATGGCCACTTCGCCAGCCGTGTAAAGGGATGCTCCCGCGCGGACAGCCACCCATGTCCCAATAAGGATGATTGCGACCCGCAACACTTGCTCACCGACATTCGAAACGGCAACAGGCGTCATCTGCCCTTCCGATTGGAATGAACCTTTCAACACTGCAAGCATCGGCATGACGAGCACGATATAAGCACCTGCACGAAGAAGTGAGACCAGTTCAGGATCTCCCATCGCCTGTGCGAAAAACGGAGCGAACGTCGTGAGAATGATGAAAAATGATATAGACAGTCCGGCTAAATAGAGAAAGGCAACCCGCTTGATCGCCTTCGCTTCTCCGTCGCTTGCGCTGCCCGCGAGCAACTTCGAGACTGCCACCGCAAAGCCGTACGATGTCCACACGATGAAAATTCCGATGAACGGATACACTTGCTGGTAAATGAAAAATCCTTTATCCCCGACAAGGTTTTGGAACGGAATCCGGTATACCGCCGCCAGCAGCTTGACGATGATGGCCGAAATCGTCAAAATCGATGCACCTTTCATGAATGTTTTCATATTCCAATCCGCTTTGGACATAACTGCGCCTCTTTCGATGTTTTCTTTGTTTCCAGTATAGCATTTCCGGCAAAATCTGTTCCGGTGAATTGATAGAGTAAGCTCGCGATGGCAAAAGATCCTCTTTATTCTTAAAAGGCCCATTCTTTTGCGGCCAAGGTCCATTTATTCCAAGATGGGGTCCACTCCCTCAACACGAGTTCTCGTTCTGGCGCAAAAAGTTCTCATTTATGCTGAATGAGTTCTCGTTAAGGACGAGAAGTTCTCGTTTAACCTTGAATTGTTCTCATTCTTCAGCGAAGAGTTCTCGTTTACTCCGAATAAGTTCTCGTTCCCTTGCAAATAGCTCTCATTCCAAAAACAGCCACACCCTCCGTTGCAGATGAGCGTGTGGCTGTGTCATTTCATTTTCCTCAATAAATACAACAAATACGGCGTTCCAATGAGTGCAACGATAAGTCCACTCGGGATGTCTTTTGGCGCGATGGCAATCCGTCCGACAAAATCCGCAGTCACTAAGAGCAGTCCGCCCAACAAGCCTGAGACGACAAGTAGCGGCAAATGGCGGAAACCTACTAATCTACGGGCGATGTGAGGCGAAACCAACCCGACGAAGCCGATTGTTCCGACAATCGCGACTCCTGCTGTACTGATTGCGACTCCGACAATCAGCGCCCAGACGCGCGTCGATTTGACGGATAAGCCGAGACCAGATGCCACGTCATCCCCGAACGTCAACACATCTAAGCTCCGCGTCAAATAGACGGCAGGACCGATGAGCAGAACGAGCAACCATAACGACAGCTGCACATCTTCCCAGCCTTTTCCGTACGTGCTGCCAGATAGCCAGACGAGCGCTGAAGCGACCGCCAATTTCGCCTTTACGACGAACACTTGTGTTGCGGCAGAGCCGAATGCCGATATCGCGATCCCCATCAACGCAACGAGCATCGGCTGGAAATTGTTTTTCCAAGCCGTCACCATAATGATGCCAAGAGCAACGGCGGCTCCTACTACCGCTCCAAGCGGCATATATTGAACAGGGATTGCAGGGATTGCGACCAATAGCAGCATCGCCCCGGCACCACCCATCGAGGTAACGCCCAACACACTTGCATCCGCCAACGGATTCCGTAAGACGCCTTGCAATAAAACACCGGCAAGCGCAAGCATCACGCCGATGATGAATGCCGTAAGCACACGCGGCACCCGGAAATTCCAGACGACCGGTTTCATCCAATCGAGCGACCATGCCATTCCGTTATAGGATAATGCCAATGCAAAGACAGCGACAATTAAAATCGTAACGATCGAAATGACGACCGGCAGTTTGACCGGCTTCAACGTGCCGCCCATTTGGCGATCGCCTTTCGTATGTGACTTCGCCGTCTTCCAAGCCAAATAAAGCAGCCAAGGTCCGCCAGCCAATGCCGTCATTGCACCGACAGGCACTTCCTGTCCCGGCTGGATCAACCGGCCGAGCACGTCCGCCCCGATCATCATTACACTTCCCCATAAGAACGATTGCAGGAAGACATGCAAATGGCCGCGGACACCAAGCATCCGGACGATATGCGGAGCCATCAAACCGATGAACCCGATCGGACCGACAACACTGACCGTCGTCGCCGCAAGCAAAATCGCTGCAGCCCACGCAATTAATTTAACGATACGAACGTTTTGACCAAGCGAAGACGCAACATCTTCACCTAACGATAGAATATCCATCGGTTTCGCAATGCCTAACGCGGCGATGAACAGAATAATGATCATCGGACCCGCAAACGCAACGCCGCTCCAATTCAGCTGCACAAGCGTACCCGATCCCCATAAAAAGAGGCCGTTTGTCTGATTCTCAAACAACAGCTGCAACGAGCCTGTCATGGATGCAAACAGCAAAGAGATGATCATCCCCGTCAAGGCGACGCGTACAGGCTCCATCTGCTTCCCTGCCAGAGTGACGACGAGTACGGACGAAAGCACGGCACCTGCAAGCGCAACTAAAAAAGGGAAATCTCCAAGGACAGACGGAAAGAAGATCATCGAAACAACGACAAAGAAATACGCACCTGCATTGATGCCAAGTGTACTTGCGGACGCCAACGGGTTGTTCGTCAACGTCTGTAATATCGCACCCGCCACAGCGAGCGCCCCGCCTGCTAAAATACCGATTGCCAGACGCGGTAGCCGGAGGGAAAGCACGATATCTTGAATGCGCCCCTCCACCCAAACCTCCTTCAAAAGTTGGGAAACTGTGTAATCAGCTTGACCTTGCGTCAGATGGATGAAAGATAAAACGAACAACAGGAAAAGACCGATGATCATAACGAACAACGATTTTTTCCCTGAAGCCTTTCCCGCCATTATTTATTGACCATCGTATCGACGATTTGATTCAACAAAGTTTCGGCTGACAGCGGACCTCCATACAACCAAGTATCCTCGCCGAGGTTAAATAGTCGGTCTTCTTTTACGAAATTTAAGTTTTTCCAAACAGCATTATCTTTCAATTGCTTTTCGTATACATTGTCTTCTTCCTGCACCGTATACAAATAGTTTGCATCTTCGTACTTCGTCAACCCTTCGACATTGAATGTGCTCGATCCGAATACTTCAAACTGATCCGGCACGTGTACGTTTTTCAAGCCGATCTTCTCAAGGATTTGAGAAGCCATGGAGTTCGGTGTGAACACCCGAATTTCCGGCGCTTGAGGACCTGTGTAAGCGAGCGTCAAGATGACATCCTTCGTCTTCAGGTCAGCTTTCTCGATTTCAGCTTTCGCCTCCTCGTATTTCTCATCTAAGTGCGCCAACACTTTTTCAGCTTCATCCGTCTTGTCTACAGCCTTCGCGATTTCATTGAATGTCGTCGTCATTTCCTTATACAAGTCAATGGACTCGTCTTCGGGATATGGATTGAAGATGACTGTCGGAGCAATTTTCTCCAAATCTTTCAGCATCGCATCGTGACGGAAGCTGACACCGATGATCAAATCCGGCTCAAGCGCAGCGATCGCTTCTAAATTCGGTTCTTGTCTTCCACCTACATCAGCGACATCAGCGCTCAATTCAGCGTCGATATTCACCCAGTTATGGTATTCCTGGATATCCGCCATTCCCGCAGGCTGCATGCCGAGTGCCAGCAGATCTTCCGCATACGTCCACTCGAGGACGACGACTTTCTTAGCAGGCTTATCAAGCGTCACTTCGCCGTTCGAACCTACGATCGTAACACTGTTTTCAGACGTCTCGCCGCCTGCGCCTTTATCTTCCGTTTTCTTCGATGAACAACCGGCCACCAAAATCACACTGAGAGCCAGCAATAAGAATGCTTTCATATATCTATTCATGTTTTACCTCCACGTTGATAATCGTTATCAATTAGTAGTGTAATCTTTTGGTCCGTCATTTGTAAAGTGTTTTCAAGAAATTAATGATTATCATTCTCAATTGGTTGGGATTATGATATGCTTCTTAGTAATAAGTTCATTCCTTTTAGGATAAATGAAACGGAGGCATTCTAGTATGCACCCTACTATAAATACAAAAGACCTTTCTATCGGTTATGAAGATCGTCTTCTTTTCGAGAATTTGAATTTGGCAATTCCTCGTGGCGAGATTACCGTCTTCGTCGGCAGCAATGGTTGCGGTAAGTCCACATTGCTCCGTTCAATCGCCCGTTTATTGAAGCCTTCGGACGGCTCCGTCTTGCTGGAAGGGAAAGATATTCATTCCATGTCTTCTCGCAGTGTCGCGAAGAAGATGGGCATCCTTCCCCAAGGTCCCGTCTCACCTGAAGGATTGACGGTTCACGACCTCGTTAAACAAGGACGGTATCCTCACCAATCATGGCTTTCCCGCTGGACAGCGGAAGATACGAAAAAGGTCGAGGCAGCGATGGAGGCGACGAAAATTAGCGACCTTCGTGACCAGGCGATCGATACTTTATCCGGTGGCCAGCGCCAGCGTACGTGGATTGCGATGACACTTGCCCAAGATACTGACGTCATTCTGTTGGATGAGCCTACGACATATCTAGACATGACGCACCAAATCGAAATTTTGGACCTCTTGTTTGAGTTGAATGAACAAAAAGGCCGCACAATCGTCATGGTGCTCCATGATCTGAATTTGGCTTCCCGTTATGCCCATAATATTGTCGCTATTAAAGACGGCGGTGTTTATTCGCAAGGCAGACCTGAGAATATCATCACTTGCGATCTCGTCCGCGCGGTTTTCGGCATGGAATGTCAAGTGTCGACGGATCCCCTTTTCGGAACGCCGCATTGCGTTCCATACGGTCGTGGACGCTGCGTCGTGCAGGAAGTAAGGAGCAATACAGGTGCCTAAGCTGAACGACGAGCACATTGCATCATTTGAACGATTTGGCGTGTTTCTGAACAGGCAGCCTGATGCATTCACGAACGTCCATGCAATCTTGTCGGAAACGGCCGGTACTGAATTATTTTCGGAGATTCAAACGTTAACCAACGCGCCGACAGATGCCGTGGCGGCTTCCATTTATATGAGGAGGCACGGATTCTTCATTACGGGCCTCTTCCATATGCTCAGCAATTCCAACTTGCTCTTTACCGGCAAGTTGGAGGACGTCTCTTTATTCATCGAAAACGGGACAATCCAGTTTACCATCCCGCCTGATTCTTTCGAGGGTGTCCAAGACCGGCACGAAGCGGTTTGTTTCATTCTCGAGCAATACGGACATCCAGTCGTCGAATATATGAGCAAGCGCGCGCATGTTTCCAAGCTGATCCTATGGGAGAATGTATGGGGCTATGTGCTATGGATGTACTCCATGCTTCTTAACGAAGAGTGCCCCTCGGCACAAAGCGACCTCGATTTCTTATTGGATAATGAAACATGGAAGCCGCATATGAGGCGCTCGCCCTTTAAACAGTATTTGCAGAATGAAGAGCCACTTGCCGCCATGGCAAACTACAAACGGACGACTTGCTGCCTATTAAAGGAACTGCCAGATACGGAGAAATGTCCGTATTGTCCGTTAAACAGAACATAAAACAGCCTACCCGCATCGATTTTCCGGTACGTTTAGGCTGTTTTTTATTGTTTCTCATGATGATTACCTAGGCTTGGTCATCTTCCAACTGTAATAACGCCTTTGTGAACTGTTTGAAATCGTCTATATGTTTATTTAGAATTGATTCTAAAATATCAAGTTCTAAAGCTTGATAATCATGAACAACGATGTTGCGGAAGCCAACCATATTCATTAGGGTTTTTGCAAGGCTTGCTTCAATTAAACCTGCTTCATGTAATAGCTTAAATGCTTCGCGACTCGTTTTTGGAACTCCTAATTTACGTTCACTTACTACATGCATAGCCAAGTCAATGCTTGCCTCACAAGCACGTTGAATGTTCAAAACGATACTATCTTGCTTTGTGAAATCTCTTAAATTTTCCGGGTTACCTTCATACACTTCATGAATTCGTTTCAAACAGCGTTCAATCATTGTCGTTTTATTTATAATGACATCATTCATCCCCAAACACACTTCCCCTTTCTTTAATGTCATTAATTATTACCGCACGTTGCTCATTTAAAGTTGCATACATACTAAATGCTCTCATTCTTTGACGGATAAATTCATTTTCATCCTGTATATAGATTGGAATACCTTGTGCAAAGATTTGCATCGTAAAAACCGTATCAATTTCTTTAATATCAACTAAATCTACTTCTCGCTCACCAATTAAGGCAAGTTCATTTGTTAGAAGAAAACGATCATAAGATGATAGTTGCTTATTACTGAAATAAGCAAGATCGATATCACTCTCTTCACGTACAGAACCTTTTGCAAAAGAGCCAAAGAGGATAATGAAAGCAGGATTGACTTCGTGCTTTACCTTTTTAATAAGTTGTTCTTTTATTTCATTTGTTAGCAAGCGTATCACCCCTTATCAATAGTATAAGTGTTTATGTAAAAAACTGCACTACGCTCAAATTATTGAGATGTGACAAGTAATGCCCACCTAACAAATATTCACACGAAAAAAACAGCCCACTCGCACCGACTCTTCCGGTGCGTGCAGGCTGCTTTTTATTGTTCCATCTGTTTCGCCAAAAAATGTGCTGCAGTTTCTGCTGCTTTTTGTTCGGCTTCTCCGATGAAATGTACTTTCGATAATAAATAGACGGCGCCAATTGTGTCTCCGCCCGCTACAATTGGAGCGATGCAGTAGGATTTCACTTGCTCGACTTGTCCAGGGACCCATTCTACTGCTTTTTCAAGTTTTTCCGTAACGATGGTGCGGCCCTTTAAAATATCTTCCACGTCCGGAGCCAATTGGCGATTCAAATAATCTTTTTTCGATAATCCGGATACGGCGATCATTTCATCCCTGTCACTGATCAGGGCGGGTGTTCCGAGGGTTTCGTATAGTGTTTCTGCGTACTCTTTCGCAAATTGACCGAGCTCGGAAATAGGGGAATATTTCTTTAGGATTACCTCGCCATCCCTGTCGGTGAAGATTTCAAGCGGGTCCCCTTCGCGTATGCGAAGCGTCCGTCTGATCTCTTTCGGGATGACCACCCTCCCCAGATCATCAATTCTGCGCACGATTCCTGTTGCTTTCATGCATGATGCCTCACTTTCCAAAAATTAAAACCGTTTTCCGTTCGGATATAGTATGCATCATGCTTGGACATTTTATGCAATAGTTCCTTTAGACGGAATCTGTGGAAACGGACTCTTTGATAGACGAATGCAGAATCCTCATCATCTCCTCAAGAACGTCAAATTCCGTCTTTTTGCCTGTATGGCGCTCATCAACCGTTATGATAAGCCTGCCGTCTTCCATCGTAAAGCCGACAGCACGGCCGAATTCCATGGAGTCGGAAACAATTTTTGCTCCATCCGTCTTCGCCGTACCTTCTTCAGTTAGGCGGATTTCAATGACAGAACGTTGTTTTTTAATCGATTCGACACCCGCCATGCGACCCCATGCCTTTATCCTTCCGACACGAAGCAACAGGTCGGCCTCAAGCGGCAAGTCACCGAACCGGTCGGTCATCTCATCGACGAGCTCGGAGTAATCCTCCTCGCTTTCGATTGCTTTCACCCGTTTATACATTTGGATCTTCTGGAATCCGTCTTTAATATACGAATCCGGTAAATAGGCATTAATTGGCAAGGAAATTTCAACATCCTGAATTTCGGATTTTACGATGCCCGTCTGTTTCTCCTCAATTGCCTCTTGTAACATTTGTGAGTACAGATCAAAACCGACAGAGTCGATGAAGCCGTGCTGCTGGGAGCCAAGCAAGTTCCCCGCTCCACGGATCGACAAGTCCCGCATCGCGATTTTGAACCCAGATCCAAGCTCCGTAAATTCTTTGATTGCCTGCAGTCGGTTTTCCGCCACTTCTGTCAGCACTTTGTCACGCTGATAGAGGAAGTAGCCGTATGCAACACGGTTAGACCGGCCGACTCGTCCGCGCAGCTGATACAGCTGGGATAAGCCCATGCGGTCAGCATCATGGACGATGAGCGTGTTGACATTCGGAATATCGATTCCCGTCTCGATGATTGTCGTCGTCACAAGGACGTCGTATTCGCCTTCCAGGAAACTTAGAATTACGGATTCAAGAGTCGACTCATTCATTTGCCCGTGCGCAAAGGCGACACGCGCTTCCGGGACTAGCTGCTTGATTTCATCGACTTTGCGCGTCATGTCTTCGACGCGGTTATATAGATAGAACACTTGGCCACCACGTCCCAGCTCGCGCTCAATCGCTTCCCTGACAAGACCGAAGTTATGCTCCATGACATATGTCTGGACCGGGAAACGGTTCGCTGGAGGCGTTTCGATGACGGACAAATCCCGGACGCCGAGCATCGACATATGCAACGTCCTTGGTATCGGCGTCGCCGTCAATGTAAGGACGTCCACATTCGTTTTCAGCTGCTTGAGCTTTTCCTTATGCGTCACGCCAAACCGCTGCTCTTCATCGACGATGAGCAAGCCGAGATCTTTATACGCGACGTCCTTAGAAAGGAGGCGGTGGGTACCGACGACAATGTCAATCGTACCTGCCTTCAACCCTTTCAACGTTTCCGTCTGCTCTTTCCGCGTACGGAAGCGGTTCAATAAAGACACTTCCACCGGAAATCCGGAGAACCGTTCCTTCATCGTTTCGTAATGCTGTTGGGCAAGAATCGTTGTTGGAACGAGGAACGCGACTTGCTTGCCATCCGCGACTGCCTTGAACGCTGCACGAATCGCCACTTCCGTCTTCCCATATCCGACATCGCCGCAAAGAAGCCGATCCATCGGACGCTCTCTCTCCATATCCCGTTTTACTTCCTCGATGGAACGCAACTGATCTTCCGTCTCGTCGTATGGGAATGCATTTTCAAAGGAACGCATTAGATCATCATCTTGCGAGAATGCAAACCCTTTTTCAGCCTCGCGCTGCGCATAGAGCTTGATCAGATCGTCCGCAATATCCTTGACTGCGGATGACACCTTGCTTTTTGTCTTTTTCCATTCCGCACCCCCGAGTTTATGGAGTTTCGGCTCCCTCTCCCCGGACGCGACGTATTTCTGAATCAAGTCGATTTGGTCCGCAGGGACGAAAAGTTTATCCTCCCCACGATAGCGGATATCCAGATAGTCTTTATGGACGCCGCCCACTTCGAGTGTCACAACGCCATAATACTTACCGATTCCGTGATGGACGTGGACGATATGGTCGCCAGGTTTGATTTCCGAATAGCTTTTGATGCGCTCTGCGTTTGTCATTTTTTGAGGACGGGCTTTCCGCTTCGGTTTCCCTTTGAACAGCTCCGCGTCCGTAATGACCGCTAGACGTTGAAAAGGCAATTCGAATCCTGCGGACAGATCCCCTTCGATGATTGAAATCGTTCCCGCGCCTGTCGGCTTGCCGCTCACTGCCGCATCCATCTCATAGTCTCTAAGAATCGATTGGACCTTCGCCATCCGTTCTTTCCCATCAGCAACGATAAAGATATTGTATTTTCCTTGCTGCCAACGATCCATTTCATTTTTCAACAAGTTCATCTGCCCATGAAATTCCTGCATCGGTTTGCAAGAGAACGAGACCGTTTTCTTTAGGACGATACCCGGCACAGCTCTTACAAACAATGATAAGTATGATTTGGGCTGATCGAGCATTTTATGCATCTCTTCGAATGAAAACGAGATTTTCGCGTCATGGACGATTTTTCCTTCCTCAAGAAGCGTCAGAAACCATTCCTTCTCTTCACTTTCAAGAGAGGAAGACACTTCAAGGATCCGTCCGATTTCGTCGAATAGAACAATGCCATCTTCGGGAAAATAATCACCAAGATAGGATGGGACACGGTCTGAAAACGATACATGCTTCATCATCCCTTCCGGCGTGATGCCGTCTCGCAAAAGCCCGATATCCCGGGTTATATTCACCGTAAGGGATTCTTTTGCCTCTTCATTTTTCATCCGCTTCAGGCTTGTACGAAGGGCGTCCTCTAAGTTCGAGGCGATATGAGATAATTCCGTGGCGTCCCAAACATGTTCCGTTGCAGGAAGGATTGTCACTTCTGTCAGTTTATCGGTTGAGCGCTGATCTTCCGCAGAGAACATGCGGATGGAGTCGACATCCGTGTCAAACAGCTCAATTCGGATCGGGTTTTCCATATTCAATGGATACACGTCCAAAATGCCGCCCCTCAGAGCGAAATCGCCCGGTGCGGTTACCATCTCCTGTCTCCCATAGCCCATTTCCACAAGCTTCCGGATGCATTCGTCCACATCAATGCTGTCATCCAAATGGACGGACAAGGAATTTTCGAGCCATCTCTCTTTCGGAGGAAGTAGTTTCTTCATTCCCGCGACAGGCGTAATATAGATTCCTTTGCCGATGCGCGCCATATGATCGAGCGTATCTATTCGGTTTGCGCGCAGTTCATAACTGGACACAGAAAAATCGGCAGCGATCAATTCCTCTGCCGGATACAAATGAACGAGTGAGTCGCCGAGCATCTTCACAAGGTCTTCGTATGTACGTTGTGCTTGCAGCATGTTGGGAGTGATGATCAGGATCGGCTTCTCAGCTGACTGCTGGACAGTCTTGAAAAAGACGGCCTTTGCGCCACCCGATAGCCCCGCCAGCAATTGGCGGTCCTGTCCTGTTTTTAACTCCTCAACAACTTTAGTAATCTCTTTGTCTTGTAGAAATAAATCTATGAGCGCATCCAATGATTATTTTCCTCGCTTTGCAGTAAATAAAATGAAGTGAAAAAAGCTTTGCGCGCTCGATACGCCAAAGCAGAAAATTCTATTGCAGCCATTTCCGTAATGCATAGTAATCAGGATTCATTCGCAGCGACTGTTCACATTGCTCACAAATGCAACGCACCGTCATTGAACCATTCTCATCATATTCTAGAAAGTGGTCGCCTTGCCCATCTTCCGCCTTTTTAAGTTCCCGGAGGATCTCTTCGGCAGAAGCTAGTGGGATGCTGCCGACCTCTGTGTTGCAATGCCTGCATGAATAACGAACGTCATTCGGTTTCATCGGTTTCATCGACCCCTTTTTAACAAAGTATAGGCTAGGGAGCCGGTGATTATTCCTTATGAACCATTATAGTTATTCATTACATCTAAAAACGGCCTGTTAAGCCAGTCCATACAGGCAGAAGCACTTTTATCAACCATCTCGTCAATAAGTGGCTGTTCTTCCTTGCTGAATGGGGAAAGTACATAGTCGGCCACTTTCATGCCGCCTGTCGGACGACCGATTCCGATGCGAATCCTGTTGAAGGAATCCGAGCCAAGATGGGCAATTAACGATTTCATGCCGTTATGGCCGCCGGCACTTCCTTTTTGGCGCAGCCGTAATTTGCCTGGAATGAGGTCAAGGTCATCGTATAGTACAACGATGTCATCGAGTTCCACATTGTAGTAATCCATGAGAGGACCGACACATTCCCCGGATAGATTCATATATGTCAAAGGTTTGACGAGCATCACTTTTCCTTCCGGACGGTGGATGATCGTATAAGCGCCATTGAATTTCAATTGCATGGCAGGCGCGTCAAGTCGACGGGCCAATTCATCGATAGCATGGAATCCGACGTTATGCCGAGTCTTCTCATATTGCTTCCCCGGGTTTCCGAGGCCGATTATCATTTTCATAAGGCGTATCTTCCTTTTGAATTAATTAGAAAAAGGGCGCACGCTTTGCACGTGCGCTCCAACTGCTGCTTATTATTCTTCCTCTTTACCACCGATGACTTCCGGTTCTGCATCCGCAGCACCAGTATCAGCTTCAAGCTCTTCCATTTCCGCTTCTGAACGTGGAGCGGAGATAAGAACGAGTGCGTACTCATCATCAGAAAGTATTTCAAACTTAGATTTCGCACGTACGTCTGCAACTGTCATCGTGTCGCCGATTTGCATCTCGGAAATATCAACTTCAAACGACTCCGGAATATCCGAAGGTTTGACTTTGATCGTCACTTCGCGGTTCGGCTGCTGTACGACGCCGCCTTCCTTCTCGCCGATGGAGTTGCCGACAAGATGTACCGTAACGTCGACTTCAAGCTCTTCTGCCATATCAATTGCGAGGAAGTCCGCGTGGCGGATATCGCCTATTAAAGCATCCTCTTGGAAATCATTTAAAACGACGTTCAATTGCTTGCCATCTACTTCGAGCTTGAGAACACCATTGCGTCCGACTTCCCGCAATGTTTTCAGTAAATCGCTCTCTTTTACGGCAATCGGTGTAGATTCTGTATTATATCCATAAACGACTGATGGGATGAACCCTTCATTTCTAAGTGCTGTTAATGCTGATCTCGTTTTCACTTCTCTTGATTTCGACTGAATTGCTGTACTCATTTGTGTAGTCACCTTTCTTAAAAAAAAGTTATTCTATCTCTTGAAATACCCAAAATCAGACGACATGAAACTAACTGGCTTGCTTATTCAAACAATGTACTGACAGATTTCTTTTCAAATACCCGGATAACTGCTTCACCCAAAAGCTTTGCAATCGATAATTGCTTGATTTTTGGGGATCTTTTGCTTTCCGGCAGTTCGATCGAATTCGTAATGATCAATTCCTTGATTTGGGAATTGTCGATTCTTTCGATGGCAGGGCCGGATAATACCGGATGCGTACAGCAAGCGTACACTTCCTTCGCGCCACTCTCGATGATCGCGTTCGCTGCGATTGTAATCGTTCCGGCAGTATCGATGATATCGTCGATCAAAATAGCTGTTTTCCCTTCGACGTTCCCTACGATGCTCATCACTTCGGCAACATTTGGACGTGGACGGCGTTTGTCAATGATGGCGATTGGTGCTTTCATACGATCCGCCATCTTCCGTGCCCGTGTTACTCCGCCATGATCTGGAGAGACGATGACAAGCTCGTTGCCCTCCAAGCCTTTTCCTTTGAAGTATTCCGTCAAAATCGGTTCTGCTACGAGATGGTCGATCGGAATATCAAAGAAGCCTTGGATTTGCGGTGCATGCAAATCAATAGCAATTACGCGGTCAGCACCTGCTTTTTCAAGCAAGTTGGCCACAAGCTTCGCCGTGATCGGTTCACGGGAACGCGCTTTACGGTCTTGACGTGCATAACCATAGTAAGGCATAACTACATTGATTGTACGGGCTGATGCGCGCATCAATGCATCAATCATGATAAGGAGCTCCATTAGGTTATCATTGACTGGATAGGAGGTTGATTGGATGACAAAAACATCGCAACCCCGGATACTTTCTTCGATATTGATTTGAATTTCTCCATCGCTAAAGCGCTTGACAGAGCACTTGCCAAGTGGGCGTCCAATCTCGTCCGCTACTTCTCGTGCAAGTGATTCGTTGGAATTTAAAGAGAATATCTTCAGTTTATCATTAGGATAATGATTAGCCATCATGGTCCCCCTGGTTAGTTAAGATTTAATTTTGTTGCGTATCCTTCTTTATTCTCCTGGCGCGCGCGTCCAATTGCAAGTGAACTTTCTGGCACATCTTTTGTAATCGTCGATCCGGCCGCTACATAAGCGCCTTTTCCAATTTTTACAGGTGCGACCAAATTGGAGTTGCAACCGACAAATGCATCATTTTCAATTGTTGTCGTATGTTTGTTTTTACCATCGTAATTCACTGTGATCGTTCCGCAGCCGATGTTGACATGAGTGCCGACTTCCGCATCACCGATATAGCTGAGGTGGGAAACCTTGCTGCCTTCTCCCAGCCTTGATTTCTTAATTTCGACAAAATTGCCGATTTTCACATTGTCGCTGAGTCTGGAATCCGGACGGATATGTGCGAACGGGCCAACTGTTGTACCGGACCCGATGATGCTGTCCCGTACAACTGACGAATGGATAGTTGTGGACTCGCCAATCTCACTGTTGGCGATATGGCTATTCGGTCCAATGATACACTTTTCCCCGATGACAGTCTGTCCCTCGATCATCGTACCTGGTTGAAGAACTGCATCCCGACCAATTTTGGCATCTGCGCTAATATACGTGCTGCCTGGATCGATAATTGTAACGCCATTCCGCATATGGGATTCCGCAATCCTTCGGCGCATCACTTTTTCCGCTTCCGAGAGGATGACCCTGTCGTTGATACCGATCGTTTCGCTGAATTCATCGGTTACATAAGCGGATATCAATGCCTGTTGTTCAGCCTTCAGGATGCCGATGACGTCAGGAAGATAGTATTCGCCTTGCGCGTTATCATTCTTCACCTTTTTCAAAGCCTCGAACAGTGCACGGTTGTCAAAGCAGTACGTTCCCGTATTGATTTCGGTCACTTCCCGCTCCTGTGGTGATGCATCCTTATGTTCGACGTTTCGAAGGACATTTCCGTCTTCGTCCCGAATGATGCGGCCGTAGCCTGTTGGGTCGTCGGCATGCGCGGTCAGGATTGTCGCTTTCGCCTTCGTGTCGGAGTGGTGCGCAATCAGTGCTTGCATCGTTTCCGATTTGATGAGCGGTGTGTCTCCGCAGACGACGAGCGTAATCCCTTCGAGTTCGCCTAGCCGATCTTCCGCCTGCTGAACTGCATGTGCTGTGCCGAGCTGTTCTGCCTGAAGGGCATATTCGCTCTTGGCACCAAGTGTTTCTTCTACCATTTCTGCCCCGTGGCCGACAATCGTTACGATTTTATCCGCGCCGATTCCAAGGATATGGTCGACAACGTGTTCGACCATCGGTTTTCCACAGACAGGATGCAATACTTTATATAAATCGGACTTCATCCGCGTCCCTTGCCCTGCAGCTAGGACGATGGCATATGTATTCGTCATTTGCTGGCCTCCATCCATTATTTCATTATTGACTATAGCCGAAAATAGTATAAATTTCAACTATACCCTCTTGACAACGCGATGTAATTCTTTTAATATTATTCTTTTCTTTTTTATTCCAATCAAAAAAGCACAAAACCGGAGAACATCTCTTGGTTCCGTGCTTCTTTTAAATTCCATAAACTTATGCTCCGGCTTCTTCTAGGATTCCTTTTTCCTCGACCATATGATAAGCGGTAAGGACTGCATCTTGGACTTTCATCCTTGCCGATGTATTGATGGGGTGTGCAACGTCGCGGAATTCTCCATCCGGCGTACGTTTGCTTGGCATCGCAACAAACAATCCGTCATTCCCCTCAATGACACGGATGTCGTGTACAACAAATTCACCGTCCAATGTAATCGAAGCGATTGCCCTCATTCGACCTTCCGTCTCAACCTTCCTCAGCCTTACATCCGTCACTTCCATTATTTCCCCACTCCCTTTGTTGTTTTTGTCTATAAATTGGCTCAACGATTATATTCAACAAAAGTAAGCTTTTCCCTTTTATTTTTTCGAAGTTTTTCTAAAAAACTTTTTTAGGTACATAAAAAATGACGGCCTGCTCTTATTTCGAGCGGGCCGTCACTATTATTTATTCACCGGCGAGGGCGATGACTTCGATTTCTACTGATGCGTCTTTCGGTAATCTTGCCACTTCCACTGTTGAACGTGCAGGAGTATGTGCTCCGAAATGTTGTGCATATACGTCGTTCAAAGCTGCAAATTGGTTCATGTCCTTGATGAACACTGTCGCCTTGATGACTTGATCAAGGGAAGAGCCTGCCTCTTCCAATACAGCTTTCAAGTTTGCGAAAACTTGGTTCGTCTGCTCTTCAATCGTTCCTTCGACGAGCAGTCCGTCCGGTGTCATCGGAAGTTGTCCGGATGTATAGACCAATCCATTTACTTGCACTGCTTGTGCGTAGGGTCCGATTGCTTTCGGAGCATTATCTGTTGCTACGTAATTCATGTCGTTTTTCCACCCTTCTTGAAATAGTTTCCTTCTTCAAGTTCGATTGTGCGGTCCTTCTCATTCACTGCGCGAAGCTTGACCAAGGATAGATAGTCCTCAACAAGCACTTCCTCGGTATGCTCCGCCTCTACAAGGACAGCGGCTCCTGCAAGTTCACAGTCAAATTCCTCGAGTAGATTCTTCATGCCCGCCATCGTTCCGCCCGCTTTCATGAAGTCGTCGGTGATCAAGACTCTTCTCCCGCTCTTCATGCTTCTTTTTGATAATACCATCGTCTGGATGCGGCGCGTGGAACCGGACACATAATTGATGCTGACCGTCGAACCTTCCGTCACTTTACTGTCCCTTCGGACGATGACGACAGGAACATTCAAATGGCGGGCTATCGCATGGGCGATAGAAATGCCTTTTGTAGCGACCGTCATAATTACGTCGATCTCCGTTTCCGCGAATGCAGATGCAAAGACTTTTCCGATCCGGTCCATTATTTTGGGATCCCCTAAAAAATCCGTCATGTATAAATAGCCGCCAGGCAACAGCCGATCCGATCGACCAAGGCTTTCCTTTATGATGGCCATCACTTCACGGACTTCCGTTTCGGAGACTTGCGGAATGTATTTCACGCCACCTGCCGCACCCGATACTGTCATCAATTTTCCTGTCCCATTCTCTTCGAACGTTTCTTTGATAATTGCCAAGTCTTCACTGATCGATGACTTTGCAGCATGATAACGTTCGGAGAAGAAAGTAAGCGGTATGAGTGTATGCGGATTATCCAATAGGTGACGCGTCATATCAACGAGTCTTCCGCTTCTTTTCCACTTCATGAGTAACAACCCCTAAACCCGAATGTTTTATTCGACATTATCATAATTGTACGCCTTTAATCAAGCAGAAAACGTTCACCTGTCATTCTGACAGCATGGACTTCCTTACAGAAGCCTTTTAATCCATTGTAAATTCGCGATACTCTCGCCTCTTGCCTGACAAACCCAAAAACGGTCGGTCCGCTTCCGCTCATCAATACCGCGTCTGCCCCGAACTGTTCCATTTTTTCTTTCAGGACGACGACCTGTGGATGCAACTTCATTGTCACTGGCTCCAAAACATTGCCCAAGGAAGCGCACATTTTAGTGTAGTCCCCTGAATGTAAGGCTTCGAGCATACCGGTCGTGTCGGGATGCTGAATGGAGTTGACGTCGAGATTGCGGTAGATGTCTGCTGTTGAAACGGAAATTGAAGGCTTCGCCAGAATGACCCAACAGTTGGGGGGTGCCGGCAAATGCTCTATCTGTTCCCCGCGACCTTTCGCAAGCGCTGTTCCTCCGTGCACGCAGAAAGAGACGTCCGAGCCGATCTTTGAACCAATTTCCGCTAACTCATCTGCACTTAGCTGTAATTTCCATAGCCGGTTCAGTCCGCGCAATGTTGCCGCTGCATCAGAACTGCCTCCAGCAAGACCTGCAGCAACAGGTATTTTTTTGTCGAGCGTTATTTCAACCCCGTCGCGGATGCCGTATTTCCGTCTAAGCAGGTCCGCCGCCTGATAGGCCAGATTTTTCCGGTCATTCGGCACAAACCGCTCGGAGACTTTCATGTTGATATGCCCATCATTCGAAGGGCGAAGCCAGACACGGTCAGCTAAGTCGACTGTCGTCATAATCATTTCCACTTCATGAAAACCGTCGGGGCGTTTATGTAGGACATCGAGTGTCAGGTTGATTTTTGCAGGTGCTTTCTCATATAACATCCAGCCCCCTCCATTCCAAGCTTGTCATTGTTCCCTATTTTACCATAGGGAGATTGGATTGCACCCCGAAACTTTTCATTGATTTGTGAAATGAAGAAAAGAGCTGCACGGCGTCTATAACGACAACCATGCAGCTCCTCCTTTGTCAGTCGTACGTGAGATGGGTGGAACTTAGCTGTCGTTCCTTTTTTCCGCTACTCCACGCTCAGCCATTTGAATGGCATGCTTCACCATATTACCAGCGTCACGTGATTTAATGCCTCCCCAACCTTCCCGCTGAACAACATCGTAAAAGCCAAGCTCTTTCGCAATTTCTTCCTTCAAGTGCTCAGACATTATACTCCGTCTTCTTGCCATTAGGTTTTCCTCCTTTTCGACTGACAATTCTAGTATGGGCATTGGCAATAAAAAAACACCTATGCGTCTCCGTTAAAGGATGCATAGGTGTTTTTAAATAAAAACAATACATGATTGCTATAAAAAACTATTTGACGATGAACTCAGTGGCGTCTCCGTCATCCAGAACTGTTATTTCGACTGCTTCAGTCAAAATATCCGCGTAGCTGTAAGACACCCTTTCAAAAGCATTCTCATCCTGGTCCAGTTCAACAACAAAAACTGCCCGATACGTCTCACGAAGGACTCCGGCACGTTCGATCGTTTTCTTACGGCCGCCGTTTGCTCTTAAGTGCAAACGTTTCCCCAAATGAGCATCCAATGACTTCTTAATGTCCGCTAATGTTTTTGGCACGTCGCTTACACCTCACTGGATACTAGTATAACACTTTTAAAAAGTTCTGTCAATTAAAAGAAGAATTTTATCAGTAAAACGTTGTCGTTGTCAATTCTTTTTTTGCTTTTTTCAATTGTTTAGACAGCGAAACACCCTGTTGTCACTGTTTTTTGAAATCCGCATACAAGGCATTCGACAACTCTCCGAACTCCTTAATGGATAGCGTCTCGCCTCTTCTGCCCGGATCCATACCAATCCGCTCAAATGCCTCAAGAATCTGCTCCTTCTTCGCCTTCCCATCAGGCAAGGAGGATTGCAAGTTGTTCAGCAGTGTTTTTCTCCGCTGTACGAATGAACCTCTTGCCACCTTGAACAGGAAGTCCTCGTCTTTCACTTCCACTGGAGGCCCCGCTTTTTTTGTCAGATTCAAAACCGCTGATTCGACATTCGGCTGCGGGATGAATACCGTTTTCGGCACAATCATCGCAACTTCGGCATCCATGTAATATTGGACCGCGATCGATAAGGATCCGTATGCTTTCGTACTTGGGGATGCCGTAATGCGGTCCGCCACTTCTTTTTGCATCATGATCACCATGCCGCGTATCGGAACTTTTCCTAGTAAAAACTTCATGATGATTGGCGTCGTCACGTAATAAGGGAGATTTGCTACGACGACAATATCGTCAAATCCGCTGAATTGCTCCTCGATGATCTTTTTCAAATCCGCTTCCAGGACATCCTGGTTGATGATGGTGACATTATCATACGGCGATAACGTATCTTCCAGCACAGGAAGCAGACGGCCGTCAATTTCAAATGCAACGACCTTTCTCGCAGTTCTCGCAAGGTGCTCCGTCAAAGCCCCGATGCCCGGACCAATCTCGATGACACCCGTCTTATCGGTCAAGCCGGCATGCGATACGATATTACGTAAAATATTCGGGTCTATCAAAAAATTTTGACCTAAGCTCTTTTTGAATGAAAACCCGTGCTTCTCCAATATTTCCTTTGTTCTTATAGGTGTTGCTATATCCCTATTCATGGCCATCCTCCTCGTGCAGGACTTTTAATGCCTCCATTAATTGATGTTGCCCAATCCGGAACATTTCAAGTCTCTTTTTCAAACCTTTACCGTTCACTTGTCCAATTTGCAGTATTTCGCTTAGCTGATCGCGCCGTTTTTTTGCGTCGGGATGTCCAACAAGCCTTGCCTCCAACAGGACCCGGAGAGGGATCTCCTCAACGGGTTGTACATCGACGGAGTAGACGGCCCCAAGAGCTTTTTGGATGTCCTCATCCTTCGCATGCTCAATGCCAAGTCCTTGCCCATTCTTGGCAATTGTTTTCGCTTTCTGCAAAAAGGCATGTTTGACGCCTGGAATCCGTTCTTCGATGATGGAACGGATTCTTTTGCCCGGGAAGTCGGGATCGGTAAATACGATGACTCCTCGCGTTTCCTGGGCGTGCTTGATTTTATTCAATGTCTTTTCATCGATTGCCGATCCATTCGTTTCGATTGTGTCGGCGCCTGTTGCCCTCTTGATGGCAATCGTGTCGGATTTGCCTTCGACGACGATGATCTCCTTAATGTTCACTATGACCCTCATTTCGTTACGTTACGTTTGTTTAATTTTACGCGTCAAAGCAGTCGTTGTACAGTCAATCGAACAACGATGGGTTTGATCTGCCGCCACTACGTAAAGATGAAAAAACCGCGGGACTGGTTAAGTCCCACGGATCGATGTGGAAAAACATGACTACTATTGGAATTAGTCGATCACTTTGACTTTCACGGTACGACGGCCGAAATTGTACGCTGCCGTCTTTGTAGGGACATGAAGGTCAATCCTTTTCCCTTTGATCGCACCGCCAGTATCTCCTGCGATGGCATATCCGTATCCTTCAACCCAGACTTTCGAGCCGAGCGGAATGACACTAGGATCCACCGCAATAACTTTCAGATTCGGATTGGCCTTCAGGTTGATGCCTGTTGCCGTGGTCCCGGTGCAACCGTTACAGTGCGCAGTATAGGCAGTGGCAGTAACATAAAACTCTTTCCCGCCGGAAGGTGCTGCCGAACTGCCGCGAGACACAGCGACATTGGATTTTTTATTGTAGGCGCTTGCCACTACTACTTTGGAACCGACCGCAACAATTTTCTTTTGCGGTTCCTCAATGACTCTTTCACTCAATAACGTACGAGATACTTCCTTGCCATTCTCTTTGACAATTTCAAACTTGCGTTCAACGGATCCCTTCTTGCCTTCTTGGACGACTTTTTCGCGTCCTTTCAACAATTTAGCATCACTTTTCGTTACAACCGCAAAGTTTGTTGGCTCTTCCACTACATCGGTGACCTTTTCTACGCGTACGACTTCAACTATAGAACCTGGCTTCACGAAACCGTCCGCCTCGTGGTTCAGCTTGTCGTTTTCATTCAATTGAATGTTTTCTCTCTTTAAAAAGTCAGCGACCGTAGTCGAAGTTGACCACATTTGTTTCTCTTTTCCGCCATCGATAAGCGTCAATTGGAACGCTTTTTGAACATTGATGTGTAGATTTTCCCCAAGGTTTTCATTCAGATCTGGGGTAACCTTGTCATGATCGGTAAGGTTAATGTCGGCCGCGGCTAAAATATCACCGACGTTCCGATCCGTCGTCCAAATCTTTTTTGTTTCCTTGCCTGTTTGAATCTCTACTTGCTTTGCCTGTTCCCACCTGATCGATAATCCTTCCTCGATCGTGGTATTCACTGAGGGTGTTACTAAATCGTGTTCGGCAACTTCGATATCCCTACTTGCTAGAAGTTGCCCAACTGTATGTTCAGATGTTTTTATTTCAATTTGCTCATCGTTCACTTGTAGTGTGACCGATTTCTTGGATATTTCGTGAAGAACAAGTGAAATGATTGAAACGAATAGCGCAAACACAAAAGTAACAATCGCTATTTGTTTACTCCTCAATGACATCGAGAACAGATTTTTCATGGTGCTTTTTGTCATGAAAAAACTCCTCCTTTATCACTCGGCAAATTATAAAGCTTCCTTTTCGACGTGTCAACCCAATAGGTTATCAACTATCCCCCATGGAATGGATAAAGCCGGTCGGGAAGCTATACAATCACCCTTCGCATTAATTTGGAATACGGAAGATCTTCAACGCATTTTCGGTCGTTCGTTTTGCCACCTCTTCAATCGGAATGTCCTGTAGACGGGCAATTTCCTCCGCCACGAGCGTGACGAGCGCCGGCTCATTCCGTTTTCCACGGTGAGGGTGGGGAGCAAGGTAAGGAGCATCCGTTTCAATTAATAAATGATCCAATGAAATATCGGTTGCAACTTGCTTCGGCATTTTTGCATTTTTAAAGGTGACTGGGCCGCCAAGTGAAATAAGGAAATTCATCTCAATGCATTCTTTCGCAGTCTCAACACTGCCGCCATAGCAATGCATGATGCCGCCCGTAATTCGAGCTTCTTCTTCCTTCAGGATCCTGACGACATCTCCGGTCGCGTCGCGATTGTGGATGATGACGGGAAGATCGACTTTTTGCGCGAGTCGGATCTGCTTCCGGAATAATTCCTGCTGAATATTCTTTGGCGATTTGTCCCAGTAATAGTCCAGACCGGTTTCCCCGATGCCAACGACTTTCGGATGCCCCGCCAGAGATTCAATCCACTCCAGATCCTTGTCAGTACAATCAACAGCGTCTACAGGGTGCCAGCCGATGACAGCGTAAATGAACGGGTATTGCTCAGCTAGCTCCATTGCCTTCTCGATCGTCACCCTGTCGAAGCCGACGACGACCATTTTACTGACACCCGCGTCAAGTGCGCGTTGAATTACTTCTTTTACGTCTTCATTATATTGGTCTGCATTTAAATGAACATGAGTATCGATATACATTGATGTGTCTCTCCTCACAGATTTCATTGTATTTCAATGGATTATGACTTTCGTTACAATATGTTAACAAATTGGTTAAAAGATAAAGACGGCGCCTCTTTAGGAAACGCCGTCTGTTTTTATTCATTTCACTTGTGCACCGTTTTCCAATGTCGGATCGACTGTTGCCAGTTTTAGAATCCCATTGGAACTACCGGCCAATATCATCCCTTGTGACAATTCTCCGCGTAATTTCACCGGTTTTAAATTAGCGACGACGATGACTTTCTCGCCAATCAAAGCTTCCGGTTCATAATGCTCGGCGATGCCTGAGACGACTTGACGCTGTTCGTAGCCCAAGTCGAGTTGAAGCTTCAGCAGCTTGTCTGCTTTCGGGATTTTTTCACATGCAGTCACGGTCGCGACACGTAAATCAACTTTCATGAAGTCGTCAATCGTAATTTCTTCTGCCTCTTCCTCGATTTTTACAGGCTCTTCAACCTGCTTTTCCTGAGGAGCAGTAATTGCCATCTGGTCACGGATATAGACGATTTCCACTTCCGGATCTAGACGTGGGAAAATCGGAACCCCTTTTTCGACAACTTTGGTTCCTTCAGGAATTGCTTTGAAATCTCCTAGTGTTTCCCACGCTAGCAATGTTTCATCCAATCCAAGCTGTTCAATGATTTGAATCGGCGCCTTCGTCATGAACGGTTGCAGGAGCACTGCGATTTGTCGGAGCGATTCAGCAAGATGGGTCATGACAGATGCCAATTTCCCTTTATCCGCTTCGTCTTTTGCAAGAACCCATGGAGACGTTTCATCGACGTATTTATTCGTACGTGAAATAATTGTCCAAAGCTCAGAAAGGACGACACTGAACTGCATTTTCTCCATCGCTGCTTCGTATTTTCCAATCGCAGTTGTTGTGAAGTCACGTAAAACATTATCGAATTCGGTCGCTTCAAGGCTTTCAGTCGGAATGACGCCGTCGAAATATTTATTGATCATGGAAACTGTCCGATTCAATAAGTTTCCAAGGTCATTGGCTAAATCATAATTCGTGCGCTCCACGAATGATTCAGGGGAGAATGTTCCGTCTTGTCCGAACGGCAATTCCCGAAGAAGGAAATAGCGCGTCGCATCCAAGCCATAACGATTCACAAGCATTTCAGGATAGACGACATTCCCTTTTGATTTGGACATTTTGCCGTCCTTCATCATGATGAAACCATGGGCGAACACTTTTTTCGGCAATGGCAAATCAAGAGCCATGAGGAAAATCGGCCAATAGATCGTATGGAAGCGGACGATATCCTTTCCGACAACATGCACGTCAGCCGGCCAATATTTCTTGAATAGCGAATCATCATCTGAGTCGTATCCGAGTGCGGTAATATAGTTCGTCAACGCATCGACCCACACGTAAATGACATGTTTCGGATCTCCAGGCACTTTGATGCCCCAGTCGAATGACATGCGCGATACGGATAAGTCTTCAAGTCCCGGCTTGATGAAGTTGTTGATCATCTCGTTTTTCCGAGATTCTGGCTCGATAAAGGTAGGATTGTCTTCATAGTATTGCAGAAGCCTGTCTGCATACTTCTTCATATTAAAGAAGTATGATTCCTCCGACACCTTCTCCACTGGGCGATGACAATCTGGACAGTTGCCGTCTTCAAGTTGCGCCTCTGTGAAGTAAGATTCACAAGGGACACATTTCCACCCTTCGTACTCACCTTTGTAAATGTCACCGTTATCAAGGAATTTTTTAAAGATCTTTTCGACGGCCGCTTTATGCCGCTCCTCCGTCGTTCTGATGAGGTCATCATATGAAATGTCCATCAGTTTCCAAAGATCGATAGCGATATCCGCGATTTGGTCTACATATTGCTGCGGCGGAAGGCCTTCCTCTTCCGCTTTCTCTTGGATTTTCTGTCCGTGCTCGTCCATTCCCGTTAGGAAATGTACATCAAATCCACGCAATCTTTTATAACGGGCCATCGCATCCGAAGCAACGGTCGTGTAAGCTGTTCCAATATGAAATTTCCCACTCGGGTAATAAATGGGAGTCGTAATATAAAATGTTTTTCGTTGTTCTTCCACCAAAATACCTCCTGTGTTTCAATCTATACTATCCATATTACTTAAATTTCAACAAAAGTGCTATGTAGATACGCAGTAAATCGTCAAATCGCGCATAAACCTCTTGAAATGATCATAAATCGTCAATAATGCACATAATTATGCCTAGCGCCGCATAAACACCCGCAAACGCTCATAAGCCGCTTCAAATGCGCATAAATGCAATGATTTCACGTATTAATCAATTACGCCTCGTTTGCTTGCTGAATTAAGTTAAATTTCCTTATTAATGCTCAATCCATCCACCATTCCCATTTCCCTAAATACAGCCCTGACTAATTACTAAATGCCTCGTCATTACTAAAAATATAAACATCCAAAGTCCTGTTTCCTTCAAATAATCTATTATTCTATACATAGTATTGAGCTAGTTTTATTGACGTTAATTGGAAGACTTGGTATGATACTTGATAGACAAGAGGAATATGTCGAATCTTGCCGAAAATTTAAATCTTTGTAGGAGGAAATCCTTTAATGAAATCTACTGGAATCGTTAGAAAAGTCGACGAGCTTGGACGAGTCGTCATTCCAATCGAACTTCGCCGCACACTTGGCATTGAGCAGAAAGATGCTTTAGAAATCTATGTTGATGACGACAAAATAATCTTAAAGAAATACATGCCGAATATGACTTGTTCAATCACAGGAGAGGTGTCCGACAATAATTTGCAGCTTATTGACGGAAAGCTGATTTTAAGTCCTGATGGTGCTAAACAACTCATTAAAGAGATCGAAGAGAAGATAAAATAATATTATTAAAATGATAATGATTTGAATCCAGAACAAGTACTCGTTCTGGATTTTTATTATACATTCCCGCTCACATGGTACTCCTGATAGACATCCCTTTTTGACATTCCTCTTTCCAATGCCACCAATTTAATTGCTTCCTTCGATGAAACGCCTTCTTTATCCATCACCATTTCCACATGCGAGTGAATACTTATATCCTTCCACCAATTCTCCACTGCTTCCTCAACGTCTTCATTCCCAGCAATAACGATACAAAATTCCCCTCGGATTTCATTAGACCCCGCCCAGTGAACGGCTTCCTCAAGGGTTCCACGGAGAATCTCTTCATACCGCTTCGTCAACTCCCTCGCCAACACAACTTGCCGTGAACCGCCGAATGCTTCGGCAAGTGCTTTGACCGTTTCCTTCAAGCGATGGGGAGCTTCATACAGAAGCAGAGTCTCTTCCTTTTGCTTCAGTTTTTGTAATTGCTCATTGCGCTCCTTTTTCTGCCGGGACAGGAATCCAATAAAAGAGAATGGCTGTGTCTGTAGCCCGGAAGCAACCAATGCACTGATGGCTGCGTTGGCTCCAGGGACCGGAACGACATCAAACCCTTCTTCAATCGCTTTTGCAGCAATGTCATTCCCCGGATCGGATATGCATGGCATCCCTGCATCACTCACTAAGGCGACCGTCTTCCCTTCCGCCAATAAAGAAAGGATTTTCTCTCCACCTTTTTCAAGATTATGCTCATGGTAGCTCATAAGCGGCGTTTTTATCTCGAAGTGGTTGCATAGCCTGATTGTGTTCCTCGTATCTTCCGCCGCTATCATATCCGCTTCCTGCAGGATCCGGATCGCCCGGAATGTCATATCCTCCAAATTGCCGATCGGCGTCCCGACGAGAAACAGCTTTGCTACACCTGCTTCAGCGCTCTTCTGTGATTTCATCGATATGCTGCCCCTTCCTCATATATCGTTCCTTAGCGGAGCGTGTCAATTGCTTGAATTGATACTCTGCCCGCATCGCATCACGCTTCGTTTCATAACTTTCCCGGTAAATGAGACGGACTGGAAGCTTAGCACGCGTGTATTTTGCGCCCTTTCCTTCATTATGAGTACGGATACGCTTTTCCAAATCATTTGTATAGCCTGCATAGTAAGAGCCATCATTGCATTCAAGGACATAGAACAGATGCTCATTCATCTTGTCCATATAATAAAAGCCTCACTTCTTCGGTATACTCCCCGTCTTCACCATATACATAAAGAGGCGGCAATATCTTCAAATCAGGCTTCCCATCTTTTATTCCTTCAATTAACAACGTATTCGCCTCTTTACCTTCTTTCGGATACACGAACCGGATTCTTTTCGGTTCAAGCCTGTTCGCCCGCATCGCTGTCACAATATCCAGCAGCCTGCCCGGCCGGTGAACGAATGCTGCTTTCCCGCCCTGCTTCAACAGCTCACTGGCGGACTGTACGGCTTGTTCTAGGGTCAGACGGATTTCATGCCTTGCAATGGCAACATGTTCTTTCAAGTTTTTCTCACTCGCTTCAATAGCAGGGAAATAAGGTGGATTGCAAGTGACCGTGTCATATTTTTCATAGCCGATTTTCCCTGCAATGCCAATCACATCGTCATTCACAATAGTGATCTGTTCATTCAACTTATTATAGCCAACACTTCTCCGTGCCATATCCGAGAGCTTGTCCTGCAATTCAACTGCAATAATATCAGCATTCGTCCGGGCACTAAGAAAGAGCGGAATGGCTCCGTTGCCTGCGCATAAATCGACAATCTTCCCCGAACGGATCGGTACATATGCAAACTTCGCAAGCAGGACAGCATCGAGCGAAAAAGAAAAGACAGAAGGACTTTGAATGATCCTCAGGTTTTCCGCCAATAGATAGTCCAGTCGTTCATCATCTTTCAATAAATTCTCCATTCGGTTCTCCTCCAATAAATAAAAAAAAGCCGATACCTACATGGTTATAGGATCGGCTCAGCTCAAGCATTCTGTTTGCTCAGGAAGGATAGGCAGAACAAACAATCTTCCCCTTTACGACTGCTTCCGTAATGGACATTGCAGACGTGATATCCTTCATTGTATATCCTGGCCAGGTTGTCCACCCCTTCGCCGATATCGACTCTATGGGGCTTCTCAGGCGGTCGTTTTTTATCCATCAATTGAGTTTGTTCAGTCAATTCTTCAAGCCGTGTCCGGAGATGATGGTTTTCCAGTTGAAGTGAGTGGTTCTCTTCCGTCATCTTCGCCACAAATCCAATAAGTTCCCGGAATTGCTCATGCATGGCTTCGAGCTGCTGCTCAAACTCCATCACTCTGTCGAGAAAGTTCCCTTCTTTCAACTATTTCACCCCATCATTTCGTCAATTGAGCTACTGAGTTTTTCCGACTCTCTATTTCTTCCCATGAATATTCCAAGACTTGCTCCTGATCCGACAAATTCACTTGCAAAATTCGCTCAAGCAAATTCAAGCCGACCACTTTCCCCGGCCCTTCAGGCGTCTGCACCCTTTCCCCGATATCAGGCATGAGAGCTTTTGCCTCTTCATATTCATCGTTTTCGTATTTCAGGCAACACATGAGACGTCCGCATAATCCGGAGATTTTGGATGGGTTGAGTGACAAGTTCTGATCCTTCGCCATCTTGATGGAGACAGGTTCAAAGTCGCCCAGGAAGGTCGAACAGCAGAGCATTCTGCCACACGGTCCGATTCCACCAAGCATTTTCGCCTCATCACGGACGCCGATTTGGCGCAATTCGATGCGCGTCCGGAAAATGGCAGCAAGATCTTTTACGAGATTCCGGAAATCGACCCGCCCTTCCGCTGTGAAATAAAAGACGATCTTATTACGGTCAAATGTATATTCCACATCTACAAGCTTCATTTCAAGCTCATGCTCACGTATCTTCTCAACACATTTACCGAAGGCCTGCTCAGCATCCGCACGGTTTTCATCCACTTGGATCTGGTCTTCTACAAGCGCCTTGCGAATAATTTTCTTAAGTGGCAAGACGACATCATTTTCATCGACTTCCCTCACAGAACTAGCGACTTTTCCGTACTCGATACCCCGTGCTGTTTCGACGATGACATAATCACCGACAGTAAGCGGATAATCGAGAGGATCGAAATAATATATTTTACCCGCTTTTTTAAAACGGACTCCTACGACTTTATACAAGCGTTAACCCCTCCTGCAAATTGAGCACCAGCTGCTCCATTAAAAGTGTACGGTTCATATTGCCATACAGCTTTTTCTTCGCTTGCAGAATTGCTTCCATATTGGCCGATAGACGGCTATATGTCATCTTCATCGAAAGGCTCCTGAAAATCTGCTGCTGATCGGGAAATGCTAATTCCGATTGCAGTCCGGCTTTCATCGAGACGATATCACGGTATGCATAGAGAAGCAAGTCAAGACCACGTTCTACGTCTTCCTTCTCTTTCATTGCCGGCAACCATTCTGATTGGATGAATAGAAGCGCTTCATTTACATTGCGATCTGATGCCTCAATCAATTTTACCACTGTTTTTCGTATGTGTGCAAATTGATCATTTTCCGCAAGCTGTTTCGCTTGCCCGATATCCGCTGTCATCATCGTAACCGTCGCTGCCATCGAGGCGGTAATCCCTGCTTCAGTCAATTTTGCAATCATCTCTTCACGCCGCGGCGGAAGAAAACTAACGCGCTGGCACCTCGATTGAATTGTCGGAAGGATTGACTGATAGGAATCGGTCAGAAGTATCGCCGTCACTTCCCCTTCAGGTTCTTCCAGGAACTTCAAAAGCGTATTGGCTGCCGAAGTGTTCATCCGGTCCGCGCGGGAAATGATATATAGTTTACGTCCCGGCTCATACCCTTTTCGCGTCATTTTCATAATCAACGACGACATCTGTTCTTTTTTAATGTCTTGTCCATCCGGTTCAATCTTCGTCACATTGGGGTGATTTCCCGAAGCAACCCGTCTGCAGTTGCGACATGTTTCACATGGAACAGCATCTTCAGGCCTCTCGCAAAGCAAAAGCTTCGCGAAATGGATGGCTGCCACTTCTTTTCCAGTGCCCGCCTCTCCATCAAATAGATAGGCGTGGCCAATCCGGTTATTCCGAAACGTCGCTTCCAGTCTGTCGATGACGGCCTTTTGCCTTTGCTTGATGCTAATTTCCATGCACGTACCTCCTTGCACCAAAAAACGTGTAAAAACACGGGTCATCTATATATATTAATGAGAAGTCCTTTGATTTCCCCGATTTTCCCTAGTAATTCGACAGATGTCTGCTCATCATTTAATAAGGCTTCCGCCAATTCAATGAGCTTCTCATCAATTGTCTCGACAATGTTCAATCGACGTCCTTCGCCGAATTGATTCCACGTATGTGATTGTTTCAAGCCCATCCCGGATTCAACCGACTCCTTCAGGAAGCGTCGGACGAGCATCTTGAATTTCGCCATATCCCGTAAGTTCCGTGAACGGGCAAGACGATCCCCTGCAGAAGATATATCTCCAAGAAGTTTTGTAATTTGTTCTCCGTGCAGGCGTTCTTCCTGTTGCAGAACCATTTGGCCGAACCGGGCATTCCCTTGCGTCGGACGCAGCGGATCATTTCTGAACTTATCGGGCCCGGTCCGGAACTCACCATTCACTTTCATTTCTACTTCACCTCATTTCATCAGAAATGATGAAATTGTTCAATCGGTAAGACGAATACTGTGGCACCGCCAACTTCCACTTCTACTGGGTAGGGAATATAGGAGTCAGCGTTGCCACCCATTGGAGATACGGGAGCGACCATTTGATCGCGCGAACGGCAATTTTCACGAATTAATTCCAAAGCTTTTGGAACGAGGCTGTCGTCCGTTCCGATGAGGAAGGTTGTGTTTCCTGACCGCAGAAACCCTCCAGTACTGGCTAGTTTCGTAGCGCGAAAATCATTTTTCGTTAAAGCCGCCGATAAGCGGTTGCTATCTTGGTCCTGTACAACTGCCACAATCAATTTCACGGTACCCTCTCCTTTTAGCTTTTTCTTCCTTCTAGACTCCGGATGGCAGATGCTCGGGTCATAAGACAAAGCTGTTGCGTGGCAAAGACCGCCACTTCACATCTTTGTCTTATGCCTGTCGCATCTAACCGCCATCCTCCGCTTTAGTTTATTATATCATGAATCCTGTTTATTAATGAGTTGAGAACTTATAATTTTCCAAACATTTTCAGTTACTTCAGATAATGGTTTGCTGGCGTCTGTGCTGATGATGCGATTTGGGAACTGTTTGAGCAATAGTTGGTAGCCTTCGTAAACCTTTTCGTGGAACTGTAAGGTTTCGTTGTCCAGTCGATTTTGTTCCCGTTCTCCGCTATCTGCAATTCGCTGGAGTCCCTCTTCTGGTGTGATGTCGAAGAAGATTGTCAGATCTGGCATTGTGTCTCCAATGGCGAATGAGTTGATTGTCATGACGCCCTCCATGCCAAGCCCTCTTGCATAGCCTTGATAGGCAAGCGAGCTGTCGATGAAACGGTCGCAAAGGACGATCTCTCCTTCTAACATTGCCGGGATGACTTTTTCGACGAGGTGTTGCCTGCGCGCTGCGGCATAAAGCAGTGCCTCGGTCATGCCATCCATTTCCTGATGTTCATTGTCATGTATGATTTCCCGGATTTTTTCCGAGATGCGGATGCCCCCCGGTTCGCGGGTAAGGATGGCTTTTTTCCCTTCCCGTTCCAGTCTCTTATATATTTCTGCAATGACAGTTGTTTTACCTGCACCTTCGGGACCTTCAAAGGTAATAAATATCCCTTTATTTAACATAGTATGCCTCCGTCAATCGATGATCACTTGTATTTGTCTATCATTCGCCCGAATGGCGCCTTGAAATTTCGCATTCATTTGCAAGTATTGTAAAAGCGTCGTGATATGCCGCTTTGTTACCATTTCTCCTCCAAGGAGCAACGGAATGCCGGGCGGGTAAGGAATGATGGAAGCTGCCGCGACATAACCGACAGCTTCTTCTATTGACTTCCATACGGTTTCTCTCCCATGAAGTTCTTGTGGGAGATAGGTCAGAGTGGATACCCCTTCATCCGCCGGTATCGATTCGTCCATTAACTCCAGCTCTTCCTTCATCGGCAAGCTTGCGACGGCAGCTGCAATTCTTTGAACGCTTTCACTGAATGGATACTCATTACTCTTTTTCAGCAACGGCAGAACGAATAGCACCTGAAACGGATCAGCAAGTTCGGCGAAAACTCCTTCCATTTCAAGCCTTGCAAGTAGTTCGAACCCTGTATAGCCTTGGACTCGCAGCAATAACTTCAAAGGGTCGTCCGATTCTACGATCCGCAATGCCGGAATGGTGAGTAGGTTGCCGATGAAGGCTCGACGCTTTTCCAGGAAATCGACTTGATCTTCCTTCGTATAGGACTCGGCGTATGCCCGTGCATCATCTAGCGACGCCATGAGTAAATAGGATGGGCTGCTCGATTGGAGCATGCCCAAATAATGCGCTATCCTTTCAGGAGAGATGATTATCGACCTGATATGTAAAAATGACGCCATCGTCATGGCGGGTAATGTTTTATGGGCTGAGTGCACAACGACGTCCGCGCCTAGCTCCAATGCGGATTGCGGAAATGCATCTCCTGCGACAAAATGGGCTCCATGCGCTTCATCGACCAAAACAGGGATGCTCTTCTCATGACTGTAATGAATAATGTCCGCAAGCTCGGTGCCTGCCACTCCATAGTAAGTCGGATACGTCAGGACGACCGCCTTGGCATCGGGATACGCTTCTATCGCCTCTTTCACTACTGCAAAGCGGACTGCACCCGGCGTATTCGAATGGGCATCCCAAGCAGGCGATACAAAGACCGGCTTGGCGCCTGTCAATTCAATCGCATGAAAGATCGATTTATGTGCATTCCGCTGCACAATGACCGTATCACCAGGTCTGCACGCTGCGTACATCATTGCTAAATTGCCGACCGTCGATCCATTGACGAGAAAGAAGCTCCGGTCGGATTGATACAAAGCCGAAAGTCGGTGCTCCGCTTCACGGATCACCCCGGACGGCTCATGCAAGTCATCCAACCCTTCCAATTCCGTCATATCGTATGGCAGTACGGACTGCATTTCTTCCGGCAAGCCGGACAGCAGTCCGTTTTTATGACCCGGCACATGAAAGGAGATCGGCCGCTTTTCCTTGAACTTGCTAAGTGCTTGAACAAGCGGTTTAGTTTGTTCACTCATTACGCTTCACACTTCCTTTGTATCTATTATAAAGGAAGTCGGGACAGTAAGGGTGAAAACTCCTTCTTGGAAATGAAAAAACCGGGTTGCCCCGGCACTCATACATATTTCATTCTCGATAATCCAACGGACAGGAAAATGACGGCGAAACCGAGCAATACAATGAGCGGCATGAAGATGTCCCCGACAGTGCCACTGTCGGCAATCAGCGTCGTCAAACCTTCCATTGCCCATGTCTGCGGGACAAAGTTGGCGATTTTCTGCATAACGTCAGGCACCATGCTGATTGGCCAATAGACCCCACCAAGCATGCATGTTGAGATGATCACCAAAGTGCCAATGGCGTTTTGCTGCTCAACCGTCTTCACAAGGCTTGCAATGGCAATTCCGAGGCCTACGACACAAAGAAGCAAGACCGTTACGAGAAGAAGCAATGCTACTGGTGACCCCCAGTTGACGTCAAACAACGTGGAAGACAGCAAGATAAGAAGGAAAAACTGAATCCATCCCACTACGAAGAAGGATAGGAAATAGCCAAGCAGCACTTGGAAACGGGTTACGGGTGTCGTAAACAATCTCGACCAGATTCCAGCCTGCCTCGCTTCAATCAGCGTGCCTGACATTGAAAGCATCATGATCATAACGAACATGATGGAGAATCCCGCAGAGCTATAGGAGATGCCCATCATCGGATGCCCAGTGGATGCATTTGTTTTTTGTTCGGTCCATGCTTGGATACGCCCTTCATTTTCCGTGATCCGCCCGTAGACGGATTCCCAACTTTCATTGAAATAGAAGCCTCCAACCTGCGACGCCGCAACGTAAATATCTACGGCTTGCATTGCCTGATTCACTTGTTGTTTGACGAGTGGCGCTGTCGACATGCCGAGTGAAGGTTGAAAGGTGGCGGCTGGCTTTTCGTTGCGAAGCTTAGTAGCAATTCCTTTTTCCAGCGTTACAATGCCTTGCACCTCATTACGCGCCAACAACTCCTCCGCTTCAAGAGCATTAACAAGCTCATAGGAAATCATTTCATCCATCATTAACTTCTGAATGACGTCCTTAGAAAACGCTGTCTGTTCCTCATCGACCAATGCGATGCGAATTGTTATATCGGCATTCTTCCCAAAAATACTGCCGAACAGAAACGTGAATAGCAGCGGCATCCCAAGCATTAAGACAATCGACGATTTCTTCTTGAACGTCCGTTTGATTTCAAACAGACAAATCGATAAGATTTTCTTCATTCCATATACCTCCTAAGCAATCCGGCGCCCGAGCCGAATTGAACTGATGAAAATGGATACAATCCCTACGCCGATCAACACCCCTGCCGGCAGCCATAACGCGGACCAAGAAGTTCCTGTCATGATTGATGTGTAGCTCGTCAATGCCCATGAATTCGGCGTCGCCATGGCAATTTTCCGCATGACTTCGGGGAATAAAGAGAGGGGCAGCATCGAACCGCCAAGCAATGCCATTACTTGGACACCCATGGTTCCAACGATATCCGCCATTTTCTCGTTTGTCGTAAAGGCAGCTACAACCATCGCCAATCCCGCTACTGAAAAGATGTAGAAGAAGGTGATGAAGAGGACTTGCAGGATGGATGGGCCCCAGTCAACCTTCAGCAAGAAATGTGTAGCCCCCATGAAAATCAGAAATTGGATCCATGCAAATAGAAATGCACCGATGAACTTTCCTGTTAGAATTGAACGAACAGACGTCGGCGTCATCATCAATCGCGACAGTGTTTCACTCCGCTTTTCCTGATGAAATGACTTTCCACCTGCCATAGCGTTGAATAGAAGGAACATCGCCGCCATGGCTGCAGCATAGTACTGCATGGAATTCACCGATTCTTCTAGTGAAGGCTCACTAACATACGTCCGTTGTTCATTCATAACCTTCTCAATCGAAGTCGTAAGCTGTTGTTGGATGGCTTCCATGTCAACCTTGCTGCCATCACTAGACAACGCCGCAGCCTCCGCCATGACTGTTGTTGTGGAGTTTGCGATTGCCTGCGACATTTGAGCAAACGTCTCTATCATCTGCCGGATGAGGGTCGCCGCTGTTTCCTGCCCGGTGGTTGGCAAGATGATAGCCCTTTCTGTATCAGAATCCCATTCAGCCGGTAAAAGTAGGCCGACGTGGACTTCCCTTTCCTCCATCCAATCCAGCAGTTGTTTCTCCGATTCCGCCCGTTCGACTGTAATGGCAAGCCCGTCTTCTCCCAGCGCCCGGATAATACTTTCCGCCATTTCATTCGATTCGGGTGAATAGACGCCTAAAACGGTTTCAGGCATGCTTCCTCCACCCATCACCCCTTTCAAGGCGGATCCTAAAATGACAGTCAATATAATCGGCATGAGGATCATCATGAGGATCGCTTTACGGTCTAACAAGTGAATCTTCGCATCTTTAACAGCTATTAAAAGGCTCTTCATTGCAGTCCCTCCTATTCACGCAAAGAGCGTCCTGTCAGTTGCAAAAATAATGTCTCCAAATTCGCTTCCTTGAGCTGCATATTGTGTATCACGACGCCCGACTGGCTAGCAAGCAAGATCACGTCTGCTACGATTTCCATTTTCGATTGCAAATGCACATCGAGCTCCTCGGCTGTCTGGACAATGACCTTTTCCACCCCATTCAGCTTCTTTACCTGCTCGATAAATGAAGGGTGCAAGGAACCGAATGTAAGCTTTAACACAATTCCACCCGCCAAACGATTGTTTAAATCCTTCTTCGTGCCGCTTACGATGAGCTTCCCTTCATCAAGGATCGCAATCCGCTTGCAAAGAAACTCGACCTCTTCCATATAATGACTCGTGTAAATGACCGTCAGTCCTTGTTCATTCAATGATTTCACCGTCTCCAAAATATGATTCCTCGATTGAGGATCGATACCGACTGTCGGTTCATCCATAATGAGCAGTTGCGGTTCATGCATAAGCGCGGCCCCGATATTGATCCGCCGTTTCATCCCGCCCGAAAAGGTTTCGATCCTGTCCTTACCGCGTTCCGTCAGACCAACGATGTTAAGGACTTCCTTCGCACGGGCCTTCGCTTTTTTGCCGGATAGACCGTACATCTTTCCCCAAAACATCAGATTGTCCATCGCGGACATCGTCGGATAGAGGGCAATGTCTTGCGGTACGACTCCTATCATCTGTTTGGTTTCCTTCAGATGCTTGCCGACAAGTTTTCCATTAACCCGGATTTCCCCTGCGCCGTTTGGAATCAGTCCGCATATCATTGAAATGAGCGTTGACTTCCCCGCGCCATTCGGACCGAGCAATCCGAACGACTCCCCTTTTTCGACTTGAAAAGAAATCCCTTTGATGACCTCATATGCACCGAAACTCTTTTTCACATCCGTAAGTGTTAGCATTCTCCGCAGCCTCCTTCTTTACTTCAATTTTATTGTGGAAGCCTCTCCCTTACATCGAGCGCGCGATAGATTTTAAAGGCATGAAAAAAACGACACCAATGTGCCGTTTCTCATATACGTATGCAGAAAGTAATGTCAGAATGTCGTTATGCCATAGCGGACTGCATAAATTGCCGCCTGTGTCCGATCACGAAGTCCCAGCTTCTGAATGACGTTCGAAACATGGTTCTTTACCGTTCCTTCGGTAATGAATAACGCATCCGCAATTTCTTTATTGTTTAATCCTTCTCCAAGGTGAGTCAGGACCTCCGCTTCCCGATCGGATAACTCCTCTAGCCCTTTCGGCAGTACACCCTGGCTAGTTTGACTCTTCATTCTAAGCTCCGTCAGCACCTGCGAAGTAAATTCCTTCGGCAGCACGACACCGCCATGATAGACGGTAAGGATCGCCTGAACAATCGTATCCGTCGGCATATCCTTCAATAAGTAACCGTTCGCCCCTTCTTCAAGCGCATCGAATATGTATTCACTGTCGTTGAACGTCGTCAGAATCAATACTTTCACATCCGGAAGGCTGTCTTTTAGTAACCTTGTTCCTTCAACGCCATTCACGCCGGGCATCCTGATATCCATTAAAATGATATCAGGTAGAAGCTCCACCGCTTTATGTAACGCATCCTTACCATCCACCGCCGTCCCAACTACTTCAATCTCGGGACGCAAGCCCAGCAACGTGCTAAGCCCTTCCCGCACCAATGGCTGGTCGTCGACAATCATAATTTTTATCATCCCATCACCCCCGACGATATCTGTTTAAGCGGAAAGGCGATCATAATTCTAAATCCTTCCCCTTCAAAGCTTTCGATTGCAAATGAACCCTCATGCTCCGCAACACGTTCTTTCATATTGATCAAACCGAAATTCGGTATAAAATTCTCTTCCCCTTTCCCATCATCCTTTATTTCTATATGGATCGCTTCTTCACCCATTTGGATCGTTACGATGCATGTATCCGCATTACCATGCTTTTTCGCATTTGTCAGGCCTTCTTGCACAATCCTTTTGATTGTCGGCTGCAACGATTTCGGAATCCTAGCCACGTCGACTGTTAACATAAGCCGGGTTTCCATATATGTCATCGATGAAAATTCATACATAAGCTCCTGTAGATCGTCACGAAAGGAAACTTTTTCATTATCCTCTTTCAATGTCCGGACAGACAACCGTATTTCATGAAGTGCATCCCGGGTTAGCTGCTCACAAACGACGAGAACCTCTTTCGCCTTTCCCGCATCCCTCTCGACCATTTCGCCTGCCACTTGCAACTGTACAACCAATGCCGTCATTTTATGGCCTACGGTATCATGAATTTCGCGCGCTATCTCATTCCGTTCCCGAATTGCCGTCAACTGCTCGACTTGCTCGGCATATTCCCGTAGCTGCCTGTGCGCCGCCTGCAAAGCATCGTGGGATTCATTCAACTGCCCATATTGAACAGAAATCGTCTCCTTCGCATGATGAAAATTTCGGATAAGGCTACCGACGAAAGCACCATAGAAGACGAACATCCCGTTCACAATATTACTCGATAGCGAAAATACACCTGTTTGTGCATATAACCGCATACTGATTAGTATCCATACGGTAACAAACGTCCCTGAAAAAAGTCCGAGCAGTTTTTTACGGTCATACAGTAAGAAAACGGTTGTTGAAAGGACACCGAAAAAGATTAAATACAAATAACCACTCTCAGGGAATAAAAAGCCGAACCCCGTGATGACAATAAAGTCGATTGACGAACAAAGTATCCTCGTCTTCTCCCGGACGTCGGCCATTTGAATAAAATGGCTGATAATGAATAGGGGAATGGCAGAGATTATGAAGACAGTTCGAAAATCCACTATGCCGTTCGTCATTTGAAGGAAATATCCGCTTAAAATGACTAACATGGCTACGCGCACTAAAGAGAATAAAAACAGAGAGACACTTTTCACTACCACACCCCCACTCTATTTGTTTATGCTAATTCACGGGTCCGTATATCGTAATGAATTAACCAGTCATGGTGTCCATGACAACGAAGACAATGGTTTTTCCATGTTTCTAGTAATGCACCCACTCGATGTCTATTCTCTTAATCATGTACTATTCATATTTTTTAAGCAATAGCGCCAAGAAAATTATCACTAATGAGGTATCTTTTTCACTCATCCGTCTGAATATTAGTATAATCAGATTGAGCTAAGATTATTTTTTAGTAAGGGGGCGATTTTTTTGAAGCTGAAAATTTTTACTTGTATTTTTTTGAGTATGGTTATTCTAGTTAGTGGGTGTTCTGCAAATGAAACAGTTGAAGGCAGGTTCGATTTACCTGAAGATATACCAGAATTCGTGGTTAACAGTAATTTCGAGAATATTGATTGGGAGAATAAAGCTGTTGCATTCAATGGCAATATTATTGGCAATGAAAACAAATCAGGTGTTATTGGTGCCAATATGCCGAGCATCACTACAAAACAAAAGTGGATGTGGCACCTTTGGGGGATTGAGAATCCAACGGCAACCAATCTCACAGTTGTTGGCCTACACAGAGAAACAGGCACTGTCCATCAAGTCTTAACGTCAGGTTGGACTACTGGCCTTGCAGGAGAGAATAATGGAGCAGATGCACACACACCTTCCCATGTGCAAATTCCCATGGCAGGGGAGTGGGCAATATTGCTTTATGCTAATGGAGATTTATTTGATGTGTTGATCTATGAAATTAATGAATGATGAGTAATCATTGGGCGTGGAACAGTACTCATTGGGCGCGATATGGCTGGCTTTGAGCGCAAGATGGTTGGCTTTGAGCGAGGAACGACATTTGTTGAGCGCGGATTCAACTTCATGAGCGCGGGACAATAATACAATTCTAATCAAATCCTGAAAATCAAGGATTAATAAACACAAAAAAACCATCCCCAATTGGAGATGGCCTTTGCCCGGCGACGTCTTACTCTCACAGGGGGAAGCCCCCTACTACCATCAGCGCTGAAGAGCTTAACTTCCGTGTTCGGTATGGGAACGGGTGTGACCTCTTCGCCGTCGTCACCAGACTATGTATGAACGATACTTGTTCGTTCAAAACCGGATAAAACCAACATTGTCGCTGAACTTCAAGTTCAACCGTACTTAAATAACATAAGGTTAAGTCCTCGATCGATTAGTATCCGTCAGCTGCACGTGTCGCCACGCTTCCACCCCGGACCTATCCACCTCATCTTCTTTGAGGGATCTTACTTACTTGCGTAATGGGAAATCTCATCTTGAGGGGGGCTTCATGCTTAGATGCTTTCAGCATTTATCCCGTCCATACATAGCTACCCAGCGATGCCTTTGGCAAGACAACTGGTACACCAGCGGTATGTCCATCCCGGTCCTCTCGTACTAAGGACAGCTCCTCTCAAATTTCCTGCGCCCGCGACGGATAGGGACCGAACTGTCTCACGACGTTCTGAACCCAGCTCGCGTACCGCTTTAATGGGCGAACAGCCCAACCCTTGGGACCGACTACAGCCCCAGGATGCGATGAGCCGACATCGAGGTGCCAAACCTCCCCGTCGATGTGGACTCTTGGGGGAGATAAGCCTGTTATCCCCGGGGTAGCTTTTATCCGTTGAGCGATGGCCCTTCCATGCGGAACCACCGGATCACTAAGCCCGTCTTTCGACCCTGCTCGACTTGTAGGTCTCGCAGTCAAGCTCCCTTATGCCTTTGCACTCTACGAATGATGTCCAACCATTCTGAGGGAACCTTTGGGCGCCTCCGTTACACTTTAGGAGGCGACCGCCCCAGTCAAACTGCCCACCTGACACTGTCTCCTGCCCGGATCACGGGCAAGGGTTAGAAGTCCAATACAGCCAGGGTAGTATCCCACCATTGCCTCCTCCGAAGCTGGCGCTCCGGATTCCAAGGCTCCTACCTATCCTGTACAGGCTGCACCGGAATTCAATATCAGGCTACAGTAAAGCTCCACGGGGTCTTTCCGTCCTGTCGCGGGTAATGCGCATCTTCACGCATATTATAATTTCACCGAGTCTCTCGTTGAGACAGTGCCCAGATCGTTACGCCTTTCGTGCGGGTCGGAACTTACCCGACAAGGAATTTCGCTACCTTAGGACCGTTATAGTTACGGCCGCCGTTTACTGGGGCTTCAATTCGAAGCTTCGCTTGCGCTGACCTCTCCTCTTAACCTTCCAGCACCGGGCAGGCGTCAGCCCCTATACGTCACCTTACGGTTTTGCAGAGACCTGTGTTTTTGCTAAACAGTCGCCTGGGCCTATTCACTGCGGCTCTCTCGGGCTTTAACACCCTACCAGAGCACCCCTTCTCCCGAAGTTACGGGGTCATTTTGCCGAGTTCCTTAACGAGAGTTCTCTCGATCACCTTAGGATTCTCTCCTCGCCTACCTGTGTCGGTTTGCGGTACGGGCACCTCCCGCCTCGCTAGAGGCTTTTCTTGGCAGTGTGAAATCAGGGACTCCGGGGATAATTCCCCTTGCCATCACAGCTCAATGTTATAGGAACGGGATTTTCCTCGTTCCACACCTCACTGCTTAGACGCGCATGACCAACAGCGCGCTCACCCTATCCTTCTGCGTCCCCCCATTGCTGATAACGGCGGGGAGGTGGTACAGGAATATCAACCTGTTGTCCATCGTCTACGCCTTTCGGCCTCGACTTAGGTCCCGACTGACCCTGAGCGGACGAGCCTTCCTCAGGAAACCTTAGGCATTCGGTGGAAGGGATTCTCACCCTTCTTTCGCTACTCATACCGGCATTCTCACTTCCAAGCGCTCCACCAGTCCTTACGGTCTAGCTTCAACGCCCTTGGAACGCTCTCCTACCACTGACACCATAGGTGTCAATCCGCAGTTTCGGTGATCCGTTTAGCCCCGGTACATTTTCGGCGCAGCGCCACTCGACCAGTGAGCTATTACGCACTCTTTAAATGGTGGCTGCTTCTAAGCCAACATCCTGGTTGTCTGGGCAGCGCCACATCCTTTTCCACTCAACGGATACTTGGGGACCTTAACTGGCGGTCTGGGCTGTTTCCCTCTCGACTACGGATCTTATCACCCGCAGTCTGACTCCCAAACATAAATCATCGGCATTCGGAGTTTGTCTGAATTCGGT
>NZ_CAMPPQ010000002.1:67500-70000 GCF_946901335.1 Saccharococcus sp. Marseille-Q5394
CGTAGGAGTCTGGGCCGTGTCTCAGTCCCAGTGTGGCCGATCACCCTCTCAGGTCGGCTACGCATCGTCGCCTTGGTAGGCCATTACCCCACCAACTAGCTAATGCGCCGCGGGCCCATCCTGCAGTGACAGCCGAAACCGTCTTTCAGAGTTCTTCCATGCGGAAGAACCGATTATTCGGTATTAGCCCCGGTTTCCCGGAGTTATCCCCATCTGCAGGGCAGGTTGCCCACGTGTTACTCACCCGTCCGCCGCTGAAATCAGGGAGCAAGCTCCCATCAATCCGCTCGACTTGCATGTATTAGGCACGCCGCCAGCGTTCGTCCTGAGCCAGGATCAAACTCTCCATAATAGAGAAATTCGAGTAGCTCGAGTTTCTTGCTGGCATCAATTAAGATGTCAATTTGAATCCGAAGATTCGTTTGTTCTTTTCACCGACAGAGTCGGTTCCAGAACTTTATTTGTTGACGTTTTGCTGTTCAGTTTTCAAGGTTCATTGTTCGTGCTCCGTTAGAAGCAACTCTTATATAATACCATGTTTGCAATCCTTATGTCAACAACTTTTCTAAAAAAGTTTTAAGCTGTTTTCAAAGCCGTTATTCACTTACCGGAAAGGCAACGTTGTTAACTATACCATCCAGCCTATCTAATTGCAATACCCTTAAACGTGGGAATAATTGGAACCACGTACTGAACTAAGTAGCGTTAAATAACTTTACCGTTCCAAATTCTCTTGAGTGTCAATTGAAATAACACTTCCAAGAACTAAAACCAGGTCCCTGCGTAATTTACATAAAGCTGCTGCGCCGCCTTACTACTATCGGAGCTGAAAAACTTATCTTCCGTGTTAGGAAAGAGATATGCATATGATTGTTCAACCTTCGGTTATATATAAAAAAATACACAAAAAAACCATTCCCCATGGGGAATGGCGTTGGCCCGGCGACGTCCTACTCTCACAGGGGGAAGCCCCCTACTACCATCGGCGCTGAAGAGCTTAACTTCCGTGTTCGGTATGGGAACGGGTGTGACCTCTTCGCCGTCGTCACCAGACGACTGAACGATACTTGTTCGTTCAAAACTGGATAAAACCAACATTGTTGCTGAACTTCAAGTTCAACCGTACTTAAGTAACTTAAGGTTAAGTCCTCGATCGATTAGTATCCGTCAGCTGCACGTGTCGCCACGCTTCCACCCCGGACCTATCCACCTCATCTTCTTTGAGGGATCTTACTTACTTGCGTAATGGGAAATCTCATCTTGAGGGGGGCTTCATGCTTAGATGCTTTCAGCATTTATCCCGTCCATACATAGCTACCCAGCGATGCCTTTGGCAAGACAACTGGTACACCAGCGGTATGTCCATCCCGGTCCTCTCGTACTAAGGACAGCTCCTCTCAAATTTCCTGCGCCCGCGACGGATAGGGACCGAACTGTCTCACGACGTTCTGAACCCAGCTCGCGTACCGCTTTAATGGGCGAACAGCCCAACCCTTGGGACCGACTACAGCCCCAGGATGCGATGAGCCGACATCGAGGTGCCAAACCTCCCCGTCGATGTGGACTCTTGGGGGAGATAAGCCTGTTATCCCCGGGGTAGCTTTTATCCGTTGAGCGATGGCCCTTCCATGCGGAACCACCGGATCACTAAGCCCGTCTTTCGACCCTGCTCGACTTGTAGGTCTCGCAGTCAAGCTCCCTTATGCCTTTGCACTCTACGAATGATGTCCAACCATTCTGAGGGAACCTTTGGGCGCCTCCGTTACACTTTAGGAGGCGACCGCCCCAGTCAAACTGCCCACCTGACACTGTCTCCTGCCCGGATCACGGGCAAGGGTTAGAAGTCCAATACAGCCAGGGTAGTATCCCACCATTGCCTCCTCCGAAGCTGGCGCTCCGGATTCCAAGGCTCCTACCTATCCTGTACAGGCTGCACCGGAATTCAATATCAGGCTACAGTAAAGCTCCACGGGGTCTTTCCGTCCTGTCGCGGGTAATGCGCATCTTCACGCATATTATAATTTCACCGAGTCTCTCGTTGAGACAGTGCCCAGATCGTTACGCCTTTCGTGCGGGTCGGAACTTACCCGACAAGGAATTTCGCTACCTTAGGACCGTTATAGTTACGGCCGCCGTTTACTGGGGCTTCAATTCGAAGCTTCGCTTGCGCTGACCTCTCCTCTTAACCTTCCAGCACCGGGCAGGCGTCAGCCCCTATACGTCACCTTACGGTTTTGCAGAGACCTGTGTTTTTGCTAAACAGTCGCCTGGGCCTATTCACTGCGGCTCTCTCGGGCTTTAACACCCTACCAGAGCACCCCTTCTCCCGAAGTTACGGGGTCATTTTGCCGAGTTCCTTAACGAGAGTTCTCTCGATCACCTTAGGATTCTCTCCTCGCCTACCTGTGTCGGTTTGCGGTACGGGCACCTCCCGCCTCGCTAGAGGCTTTTCTTGGCAGTGTGAAATCAGGGACTCCGGGGATAATTCCCCTTGCCATCA
>NZ_CAMPPQ010000002.1:75000-100000 GCF_946901335.1 Saccharococcus sp. Marseille-Q5394
TACTTAATACAAAAAACGCCAGCCGGCCCGCTGTTTTCGGGCCGATGCCTGGCAGTTTCATGAAACTATCAATCAGTTTCGATATCGGTTCTGGATAATGCATGTCTTTTCCTCCTAGAACATTCCAGGCAGGTTCAATCCTTTCGTGAATTGACCCATCGTGGAGTTCGTTAGTTCTTCAGCTTGCTTCATCGCTTCATTCGTAGCAATTACAACAAGGTCTTGCAGCATTTCCACGTCCTCGGGGTCAACAACGGTTGGATCGATTACAACTTCAAGCACTTCTTTTTGGCCTGATACGATCACTTTCACCATGCCGCCTCCCGCAGTTCCTTCCAGGCGCTTCTCTCCTAGTTCTTCTTGAGCTTCCGCCATTTTCTTTTGCATCTTCTGCATTTGTTTCATCATACCTTGCATATTTCCCATACCACGCATTGTGATTTCCTCCTCATTTTTGGTTAATCGTCGTGTATTTTTATGAATTCCTTGCCAAACATTCTTTCTGCTTCCGCGACTATCGGATCATCATTCAACTGCTCGGCTTCTTGAACGAACGTAGGAACCTCCTCCGCCCCTTCCACTTCCTCGCCAGTTGCACCATCTGTTCCATCCTGCGGTTTCGTTAAACCATTGTTTCGGATGAACTCCTCCCTGACCTTCAGCCAGCCATCCTCCGGAACATACACGACATCATATGCTTTGCCGGTTCTTGTGCGAAGGGCTTCCGATAAGCCTGATCTTAGTGAGGAATTTTCAGAAGCCATCAGGCAATGAATTTCATACTTGAATTTTAACACAAAAGCATTGTCGGATGCCGCTACAGGTTCAGTTTCTTCGAGTAAAGCAGAATGGGATCTTTGCAATGTCTGCATCATCGTTGCCCATTCTTCCCGAATCACTTGTATGTCTTGACGGGTGGCATTTTTCAGCACTTCATTTATCTTTCCGGTCGGTATTCTGAACGACTGGGAAGTTTTCGATGCATTTTTCTTCGGTTGTCCGGCTGGCTGCGCACCTTCTGCAGGTCGGACTCCATTAGCGAGCTGCGACTGAAGTTCAGCAATGAGGCGTTCCAGACTATCCACTTTTTGAGCAAGATGCGGATCGGCCGCTTGATTGCCCGCAGCTTGTACAACCGGGCCTTCCAAATGAATCATTTTCAGCAATGCCGATTCCACATACACTTTCGCATGATTTGAAAAGCGCATTTCCTGTTGTGTCTTCGAAAGGATGTCTATGAATGAATAGAGGGTTTCCGGTTCGAATGCATTCGACATGGATACGAATCGTTCATCCCCTGATATCAATTCAAGCAGTTCGGTCAAATCCGGAGCCGTCCTTAATAGAAGAAGATCCCTGAAGAACGTTATGAGGTCCTCTGCTAATCGAGAGATATCCTTCCCTTCCGTGATGAGGTGATCAAGCATGGTCAACGCGGCTGCGGCGTCCTTCGAGAGAAGCGCTTCCGCCAATTGATAGAAGATATCTTCCCCAATCGATCCAGTGACAAGCAGTGCGCTTTCCGCTGTAAGCCGGTCCCCGCTGAAGGAGACGACTTGGTCTAGCATGCTCAATGCATCACGCATTCCGCCTGATGCAGCTTGTGCAATGACTTTCAATGCTCCTTCATCCGCCTCGATTTTGGCATCATCCAACACCTGTTTCATCCGGTCAACGATTTCAGCAGATGTAATTGGCTTAAAATCGAAGCGTTGGCAACGGGAAATGATGGTTAACGGAAGCTTATGGGGCTCTGTCGTCGCCAAAATGAATACAGCGTGCGAAGGCGGCTCTTCCAACGTCTTCAAAAGCGCATTGAACGCTGAATTGGATAACATATGCACTTCATCGATAATATAGACTTTAAAACGCGCATTCGCTGGTGCGAATCGTACTTTCTCGATTATGTCCCGTATTTCCTCAACACGTGAGTTCGAAGCAGCGTCGAACTCGATGACATCCGTGTTCGATCCTTCTGTCACGCTCATGCACGTCGGGCATTCATTGCACGGCTCACTGGCTGGTCCGTTCTCACAATTCAGAGCTTTGGCGAAAACCTTCGCGGCACTCGTTTTCCCCGTCCCCCTCGGTCCTGAAAACAGATAGGCATGGGATGTTTTATTGTGCTGCAAGGCATTTTGCAATGTCTGTTTGACGTGTCGCTGGCCGGACATCTCACTGAAGGACTGCGGGCGGTAGACACGGTAAAAAGCCTGATAAACCACCATTCCCCCTCCTTTCCTTTTAAAGCAATAGTGCCTTTATTATAGCATAGATGGATGGGATAGACCCTATCTTGAACGTAGCTTCTAGCTTCAGCAGCCAGATGCTCGGGGTCATAAGTCAGCCCTGCTACACGACAAAAAGCGTCGTTTCGCATGTCAGCCTTATACCTGTCGCATCTAGGCAGGCTGCCTCCGCTTTAGATAAAAAAAACTCGCCCGGTTAACGGACGAGTTGGATTTGCATATGTAATGCCGTGCACCTTCCTTCGACTGCCGCACATAAGCGTTACTCCTGTCGACAGCTCAGCCTAGGCTGCCCCGCGGCACATGAGAAATACCACTTAATGCTGCTTCCTTCCGGACCTGACATGGTTCATGGGTTCCCATTGCGCAGGACCCAGACGTCAACACTACGTGCAAGAGGCAGGCCCTACATGCGGACAGCCTCAGGAAAGGGATTCAGTCTTGCTAGAGCGGATTGCAAGTTACAGGGCACCGCTACCTCCCCACCTAGCACGGCTTTATTAGTATACATGTTTTTGTGGATAAAATCAACCAGTCCTCTTTAATTCTTCTTGCCAATCAGGAGGTAAGTTCTCATATATGAGGATTAAGTTCTCGTTTCATCTGAGTAAGTTCTCATTTAAGGCACAAAAATTCTCGTTCCCGTGAATGAGTTCTCGTTAAGGACAATAAAATTCACATTTCCAATGGAAAAGTTCTCGTAGAAAACGAAGGAGTTATCATTCCTACTCGCAATGACAGATTTCTATGAATAAACTTAATAAAAAAGAGTGCATATAAGTAGTTGACACCTTATGTTGAATCATGATAAATTATGTTTTGTTGATACGGAGGAATACCCAAGCCCGGCTGAAGGGATCGGTCTTGAAAACCGACAGGGGTGTTAAAGCCCGCGGGGGTTCGAATCCCTCTTCCTCCGCCATTTATTTTAAAATTGCGCATAAGTTGGAGAATCTGTTACATTACATGTAATGGATTTTTTTTTTGTTAAAAAAGACGGGTTTATCACAGATATGTAGCTTTTCGTTCCAAGCGTACGCTTTCCGGGGGCGGGCGATAAGCCTCCTCGTTTTCTTCGCTTGTTCATGCAGCAATCACGAGCTACTTTCAATAATGAATGGGCAATCATAAGAACAGGTGGCGAAAAACGAATCGTTTTTCGCCACCTGTTCTATTTTAGGGGCTTATTGGACAACCCCATCTTTTTGTATTGTAGAACCGATTGGGGAAGGTGTAATTGCAAGCGCCCTATAATAGGGGAATTTCTCTTCCAACTGCTTCGCAATCTCCTCCTGAGTGCCTTCCTTCACTGCTACGAAAATAGAAGGACCTGCGCCGCTGATTGTCATTCCGTATGCTCCGAATTCGTGGCAAGCCGTCCGTATATGATCAAAATTTTTGAGTAACGATTTCCGATATTGTTCGTGGAAAATGTCCTTCTCCATCATCTTGCCAGCCAACTCCCAATTCCCGAGGGAAATGGCAGTCAGCATGACGTTGCTAGCAGCGTTGCCGGCAGACGCCACCGAGTGGGGCAATTCCCTAGGAAGGAGCCCCCGAGACTCCGATGTCTTTAACGCATTTGGGGGAACGAGGATAACAACTCCTATTTCCGGTTGCGGCAGCTGAATGACTTCCAATTCATTTGCAACGAAATAGGCGACGGTCATTCTTCCTAAAAGGGCAGCAACTACGTTATCTGCATGACCTTCATTCTCACTTCCGATTTGCACTTTATCTTGCGGTGTCAATGATAAACCGAGTAGCTCGTTTGCAATTTCAATTCCGGCGGCGATGGCTGTTGCGCTGCTGCCGAGCCCTTTGCCGAGGGGGATGTCGGAAGTAATATGCAACGCGTGAGGACGGACTTCTTTATTGTATCTTCCAGCCACGTTTCGAATCGTTTGGACAATTAAGTTCTTGTCGTCTGTCGGCAAACCGGCATATTCTTCCCCTTCGTAGTGTACACTCCACTCAACTGCCTCGCTCACGCCAACGGTCATATATAAGGAAAGAGCCATTCCGACACTGTCGTATCCAGGTCCCAAATTCGCAGTCGTGGCCGGGACGGCGACCGTGAATAATGGTTTTTTCATTACTTTGCCCCTTCTTTCAGTTCATGTAAAAACGCATCGAACTGCTCCTTTGATAGGAATGGCTGCCCTTCATTCACATTGATAGCTGTTTCAGGATCCTTCAACCCGTTCCCTGTAAGCACACCGACAATTGTCGAACCTTTTTCAATCAATCCTGCATCAAGGCGTTTCTTAATGCCTGCAATAGTCGCACATGAAGCGGGTTCCGCAAAAATACCGTCCGTAGAGGCCAATAGACGATATGCTTCCAAGATTTCTTCGTCTGTCGCTGATAAAATCGCCCCGTCGGATTCTTCAAGGGCCGCCGTCGCTAAATGCCAGCTTGCGGGGTTCCCGATTCGAATAGCAGTCGCGACCGTTTCAGGTTTTTCGAATACACGGTCATACACAATTGGTGCCGCCCCATCGGCCTGTACACCTAACAGTTTCGGCGTGCCGGATCCCTTTTTCGCATCGTATTCCTTAAAGCCTTTCCACGCGGCGGAAATATTCCCTGCATTCCCGACCGGTAACGCAAAAATATCCGGTACTTTCCCTAATTGCTCGATTGTTTCGAAGGCAATCGTCTTTTGTCCTTCCAACCGGTATGGGTTCACTGAATTCACGAGAGCGATTTGCCCTTCGCCAGCTTCACGTACCATGCGCAGCGCTTCGTCGAAGTTTCCTTCAATCGCTACGATTTCTGCGCCGTACATTTTTGCCTGCGCCAATTTCCCAAGCGCGATCCGTCCTTCCGGAATGACCACGATGGTCCTCATCCCTGCGCGTGCGCCATATGCCGCTGCTGAAGCGGATGTGTTGCCCGTGGATGCACAGATGATCGCGGTTTTCCCTTCCTCTTTCGCTTTAGCGACTGCCATCACCATGCCGCGATCCTTGAAAGAACCTGTCGGGTTTGTCCCTTCAGTTTTGACATATAGGTTGACTCCCCATTGTTCGGAGAGGTTTTTCAAGTGGATGAGCGGTGTATTTCCTTCCTGCAACGTGAGTTCCGGTGTTTTATCTGTGACCGGCAGCCATTCTTTGTATTCTTCAATTAATCCATTCCATCTTCTCATCGCGTTTCACCCTCCACTCGGTAGTAGCTAACAACGCCGTTCACTTCCGGTGTGTTATGCAGTTCATTCATGATGTCCAAATGCTGTTGTCTTGAAATGCTATGTGTGATCATGATCAAGTCGACGCCGCCATTTTTGTCGCCTTCATGCTGGACGACAGTTGCTAGGCTTGCTCCATGATTGCTGTAGATTGATGCCAATTTCGTCAGTACGCCCACTTCATCCTTTACGGAGATTCGGTGGAAGTAACGGCCGATGATTTGATTGTCGTCTTTTACTGTGTATGCGTGCTGTGGCGAATGCAGCCTTTTTCCGTTCACGCCGAGCAGGAGATTGCGGCATGCTGCAACGATATCTCCCGTGACAGATGTAGCCGTCGGCAATGAGCCCGCCCCCGGTCCGTAGAACATCGTCTCCCCGACTGTGTCTCCATATACATAAACGGCATTGAATTCGTTATTTACGGAGGCAAGGGGATGCGAGTTTTGGATGAAAACCGGTTCTACGGAAATTTCAATGCCATCGTCATCCTTTTTCGCGAATCCTGCCATTTTTACGGTGAAGCCGAACTGCTCCGCTAAGGCGAGGTCGCCATCCTGGATATCTTTCATTCCTCTCACATAGACGTCTTCCAACCGGACTTCCGTGGAAAATGCGAGTGATGCTAGAATGGCCATTTTCCTCGCCGCATCGATGCCGTCGACGTCTGCTGACGGGTCGGATTCCGCATACCCAAGTTCGGTTGCTTCCGCCAATGCCTCTTCGTATGTTTTGTTTTCATGTTTCATTTTCGTCAAGATGAAGTTCGTCGTTCCATTGACGATGCCTGTCAGTGCCCTGATCCGGTCAGATGCAAGCCCGTCTTCAAGCGTCCGGATAAGCGGGATGCCGCCTCCGACGCTCGCTTCATAGAACAGGTCGCATTTATGTTCATCTGCAAGCTTCAATAGGTCATGGCCGAATTGTGCCATGACATCCTTATTCGCCGTCACGACTCCTTTGCCTGCACGAAGCGACTTCTCAATCGCTTGTTTCGCTTCGCTTGTCCCGCCAATCACTTCCACGATGAGATCTATTCCTGGATCTTCAATCACCTCATCCAGATCGACTGTGAAAATATCCGGTGACAGTTCCGTCTCCCTTTTCTTCTTGGCATCTTTTACGAGAACTTTTTTTATTTTTACAGGAACGCCCAATTTATGGCTTAAGTCTTCTTGGTGCCTATGTAGAATTTCAGCTACACCGCCGCCTACAACGCCGAATCCAAGCAAACCGATATTGATTTCTTTTATCATATTTGACGATTCTCCTCGCTATATGTACACTATGAAAAAACAATCGTTCTCCACATAAGGACATTATAGAGAAATAAACTTTCAATAACAACCCCATTTATGGTAAAGTTCAAGATATCATGAATTGTAATTTAATTAAAGATTGGATTTGATAAATTATGAAAGTTTGTAAATTCGGCGGCACTTCCGTTGCGACTGCCGATCAAATTAGAAAAGTTGTCGATATTGTAACGTCTGATAGTGATCGAAAAATCGTTGTTGTTTCTGCACCCGGAAAACGCTTCTCGGATGATACTAAAGTGACCGACCTACTCATTCGGCTTGGGGAAAAGGCTTTAGCAAATAAGGATGCAGAAAGCGATCTGCTGGAAGTCGTCGATCGATTCCGCTTGATTGCTGAAAGTCTTGGCCTCGATGACACAATCATTGAGGAAATAGAGAGAGATGTACGCGGGCGGCTCTCTCGTGATAAAGAGGATTCCCTTTTGTTTATGGATACTATGAAAGCAGCGGGCGAGGATAATAATGCAAAATTGATTGCAGCTTATTTTCAATTCATCGGGGTTGAGGCGAAGTATGTCTGCCCAAGAGATGGTGGATTGCTCGTAAACAATCGGCCGGATCGAGTTCGTGCATTGCCTGAAGGGGATGAACGCCTTGCTACATTGCGCGACGAACCAGGAATCATTGTTTTCCCAGGTTTTTTTGGCTACACAGAAGACGGAACACTCCGCACATTCAATCGAGGCGGCTCGGATATTACTGGCTCGATCATTGCAGCAGCGGTGAAAGCAGATCTATACGAAAACTTCACGGATGTCGATTCAGTGTTTGCCGCCAATCCGACTGTTATTGAAAACCCGGTCGCCATCGAGAAGATGACGTACCGTGAAATGCGGGAGCTTGCCTATGCCGGCTTTTCCGTTTTCCATGACGAGGCGCTCATTCCAGCTTTCCGGAAATCAATCCCAGTCAGCATCAAAAACACGAATAATCCCGAGGCACCGGGCACGTTGATTGTCAAAGAACGGGACTATAATGAACAGCAAGTGATCGGAATTGCCGCGGACAGCGGATTCACCGCCATTTACGTCGACAAGTATTTAATGAACCTAGAGATCGGGTTCGGACGCAAGCTCCTGCAGATTTTCGAGGAGGAAGGCATTTCGTACGAGCATACGCCATCCGGCATCGACAACCTTTCCATCATCATCCGCAGTCGGTTCCTGACGAAAGAAAAGGAAGAGCGGATTGTGGAACGGATCCATAAGGAATTGGAGCCGGATGCTGTCATCGTGGAGCATGATTATTCGATGATCGTTCTCGTGGGAGAAGGCATGCAGTATACGACCGGCTTGGCCGCACGGGCTGCGACTGCAATTGCAAGAAGCGGCTCCAATATCGAGATGATCAACCAAGGATCATCCGAAGTCAGCCTTGTCTTCGGGGTGAAAGTACAGGACGAAACGAAGAGTTTGAAAGAGTTGTATAAGGAGTTTTTCGTGAAATCATATGTACAGTCATAAAAAACAAGGGACACAGCTACGTGTCCCTTGTTTCATTATGGTACGAACATATAAGGAAATTGCTTGAATATACCATCTGACAGCATATCCGCCATCATCAAAGCCTCCGCCTCGATCTGGTCAAACACTTGCACTTCCAATTCGAAATTCTCTTGGATCATGCACACTGCTTCAAGCTTCGTTAAAGCCAAATGGGTGTAGAGCATCTTCCGGAATGCTTCTTGGTCGTAGTATGGATTGATCCGATGAAGGAATTCCGCAATTTTGTCCGCGTTCCGGTACCAATCCGCCTCTTTCTGCTCAGCCTTTTCCGTTTCTCCGTTTACAGCGGCGGTCACCAAGTCTGCCGCAATCGTTAAATGTTCCGAAATGAGGTCGCGATACGAGTCTGCAATTTTATCGCCATAGTATGGTCTTAGGGCATTCCCCATATCCGTTGCATTGCGCAAAAGGCGTGAAAGGACAAATTTCAAATCCGGGACTTTGAAGACGACTGCAGTGATGGCCATCCGTGTCCATGTAACATGCTGCTCCCATAGAAGACGGTTTTTATTCCACAATTCAACTTGTGCTTTGCTATAGCAATTATTGGGCCGCATCATATTCATCGGCATTGTATTTCCGTAAAATTGATTCACAACACCACTCCAACCTTCATACTTGGGTCAGTGCATATTATTCGATTGGAGCAATATCGGTGAATTTGCACGATTCCTTCTACACCTGCCGTTTTTCCCTATTCCTAATTAAGAGATATGCATTGATGCCCGCAGCAATCGGGAGACTCAGCGCCACTCCAATACCTGCACATAGAATCGAAATCATTTCGGCGCTGAATATTTTGGAGTTGATAATTCCCCCAATGGAATAGTGTAGATCTTTAAACCATAGAAGCAATGCCAAATACCCTCCAAAGAATACAAAAAACAATGTATTCGTATCCGCTCCCAAAATATCTCTCCCGACGCTTAATCCCGAAGCGAATAAATCTCTTCTGCTGATTGATGGATTGTTGTTGAAGATTTCATGCATGGAAGCCGCCATTGAAATCGCCACGTCCATAATGGCACCGATTGTACTCATAATGATGACCGAAGCTAAAAGTTTCGTGAAGTCAATTCCAATAAAAAGTGAGAAGACACCAAGCTCGTTTATTTCTTCTTCTCCAAAGCCTTGGATCATTGCATATTTCGTTACAATGACGATAAAGAAAAGCAACAACACAATTGTAATAATCGTGGAAATGAAGGCGGCGATCGTTTTACTATTTACTTCATTAATGAAAAATAGGCTGATGCAGCTAATGAATACACATGCGATGATCGTTATGATAATGGGGTTCCATTGCGGATTTGTCATTAGAAAGATCGTGAACATGATGACGCCAAAGTTCAAGAATAAGGAAATAAATGACCTTACTCCTTTTTTGCCCCCGACAATCATCATGAGGAGAAATAAAATGATTGCTAGTAAAACAATTACATTCATGATCTCGCCCTCTTTCGATTAACAAAATAAAGCGTCGTATAAAGACCGATTGGAATCGTCAATACAATGCCTATCCCTCCGACAAGAGCGCGGGCCAATTCTAGTGAAAGGTTCATGGAAAGGGTGAATCCCAAAAGAGAAGCATTTTTCAAATACAAAATAATGACAGGAATCGACCCGCTTATATAAGCGAAAAATAAAATGCTTGTGATCGTCCCCATAATATCCTTCCCGATATCAATTCCAGAGGCTTTCAGTGCTTTCACGGATATATCGTTATTTTGTTCATATAAGGCAAAAAGTGAAGAGGACATCGTAATGGCGACGTCCATTACGGCACCTAACGATCCGATAAGCAATCCCGCCATAAAGACCATCTGGTAGGGGCGCGTCAAAAATTGCATTTCTTCATAGCGGAGCCCGTTTCCTGAAGTGACCCCTATTACTATGTAAGCGATGCAGAGAGAAATGACTGTCCCTAACAGGGTCGCGATGATTGCGGCATAGGTCTTTTCATTAAAACCGCTGACGATCGTCAAAGAAATGATTGTAAATACAATCCCGCTAACAGCGCATATCAAAACTAAACTGATCGATGGGTATTTAATGTACAAATCTAAGGCGAAGGATAATAAAGTGGCATTTACCGCCAAGCTCATAATTGATAGTAATCCTTGCTTCTTGCCTGTAATGAGTAATATGAAGATGAATATCCATGCAACCAGCACAACGAATTGGTCACGTTTTACATTAGTGATGCTTCCAATTAATGTGGAATCCTTTTTCTTATTCGTATCAATCGATACGAATAGTTCGTTGCCAACACGGAATTGTTGATCGTAAGCTCCTGACGACGAATACTTATTCGTCAACTGGATCGACTGCCCTTTATATTCTCCGTTTTTTATTTCAGCAATTATCTGCTGTATGAACAGACGATCTTTGTTATTGTTCATATCTGTGATGTTGGATGCTTCTACCAACTCAGTTTGAATGACTTTTGCGATTGGCTGCTCGTAAAACGAGTAATTATTATTAATAAATATCATAGAAATGGCAAAGCAAAGTCCTATGACAGTAAAAAGAAGAATTTGTTTATATGTCATCTTTTTTAATCTGTTTTTGATAACATTCAAATAAAACCCTCCATGTGTAAGTTACATCCCACTATACCCAAAATGAAAGAAGCATCGCAAATTGCACGATGCTTCTTTCGTTTAGATACTTATTTTTTCAGCGTTGCAGACAAATTCAACATGTTGCCGATCCGCTCGACGACCGTCTCCACCTCATGTGGATTGCTTTTCAAATCGTAATCCGTAATATCGATGCGCAGTACGGGACAAGCATTGAAGGAATCGATCCACTTTACGTAGCGCTCATGGAGTTCCTCCCAATAGGAAAGCGGAGTCTGCTGTTCCATCAAGCGGCCCCTCTCCTGGATCCTCGCAAGGATTTTTTCAAATGGACCATCTAAATAGACGAGCAGGTCAGGATGCGGGAAATACGGAGTCATGACCATCGCGTCAAAGAGCTTTGTGTACGTATCGTAATCTACTGGATCCATCGTCCCTTTGTCTTTGTGCATTTTAGCAAAAATGCCTGTATCTTCATAGATGGAGCGGTCTTGGATGAAGCCGCCGCCATATTCGAAAATGCGCTTTTGTTCCTTAAAACGTTCCGCTAGAAAATAGATTTGCAAATGGAAACTCCATTTTTCAAAGTCATCGTAAAAGCGGTCAAGATACGGATTCTTATCTACATTTTCCAATGAAGTCCGGAAATCCAATGCGTTCGCAAGTGCGTTCGTCATCGTCGATTTTCCGGCTCCTACCGTACCTGCAATCGTGATGACCGCATTTTTTGGAATTCCATATTTCTCTCTTAAATTCATTGTACTGCTCCTTTTCGTATCGTCTCATCGACTTTGCTGAGGATGGCTTGCAAATCCCCCGTGTCATTGACAAAATCTACTTTATCGCCATTGAAATGTAGCACCGGGATATCAGGATGCGCAGCTTCAAAGTCTGCGATGAACTGTTCATAATCCTCCGAGAGCCGCTGCAAATAGGATGGATCGATGTTCTTTTCGAAATCCCGTCCCCGGAGCGCAATCCGTTTCATTAATGTATCAAGCGTCGCGTGAAGGTAGATGATGACATTCGGCACAGGCATGTCTTTCGTTAAGATATGATAAATCTCTTCGTATTTGGCGTATTCATCCGCAGGCAGGGAACGCCTGGCGAATATGAGGTTCTTGAAAATATGATAATCCGCCACGACAGGCTGTTGCCGGCTTAAAAACTTCTTCCGGATATCGCTTAATTGCTTATAACGGTTGCAGAGGAAGAACATTTCAGTTTGAAAGCTCCATTCCTCGATATCTTCGTAAAATTTATTTAAAAATGGATTTTCGTCCACGATTTCGCTTAACTGATGGAACCGCTGTGCTTCTGCGATTGCTTTAGACAGCGTCGTTTTCCCGACACCGATCGGTCCCTCTACCGTAATGAACGGAACAGACATAACTAGCTCTCCTTTGATTCGACAATTTCTGCACTTCATTTTACCATATAGAGATGTTGAAACATAGATGTTGCCGCAAAATGGCAAGGCGGCTTTACAGGGTGGTACACTAGTTGTAAGGAGCGATGACAGATGGATGTATTTGAAATGGACCGCCACTTCATGCGGTTAGCGATAGAAGAAGCTAGAAAAGCGGAATCGCTTGGCGAAGTACCAATTGGAGCAATCATCGTGAAGGACGGTGAAGTCATTGCCCAGGCACATAATTTACGCGAAACGTCGCAGAATGCTGTCACCCACGCAGAATTATCTGCGATACAAGATGCATGTAAGGAAACCGGCAGCTGGCGGTTGGAAGATACGACGTTGTATGTGACGCTCGAACCATGCCCAATGTGTGCGGGCGCCATTTTACAATCAAGGATCCCACGTGTTGTCTATGGAGCTCGTGATCCGAAAGGCGGCTGCGTCGATTCGTTGTACCGCTTGCTGAATGATCCGCGCTTCAATCATGAATGTGAAGTGGCGGAAGATGTACTTGGTGATGAATGCGGAGCGATGCTGACGAACTTTTTCAGGTCCCTGCGTGAAAAGAAGAAGGAACAAAAAAAGGCGATGCGGGAGTCGGTTGATTGATTCCCACATCGCTTTTCTTATCGGATTACTTCTTTTCCGCCCATATATGGACGTAATACTTCAGGAATGACAACTGAACCGTCCTCCTGCTGGAAGTTTTCAAGGATAGCCGCAACTGTCCGTCCGACCGCCAAGCCGCTTCCGTTCAATGTGTGAACATATTCAGGCTTCGCCCCCTGCTCGCGGCGGAAACGGATTCCCGCACGTCTTGCTTGGAAATCCTCGAAGTTTGAGCAAGAAGAGATTTCTCGGTATGTGTCTTGTGTCGGAATCCATACTTCAATGTCGTATTTCTTCGCAGCTGTGAAACCGAGGTCAGCCGTACACATTTTTAGGACTCGATATGGAAGTCCAAGCAATTGAAGTACTTTTTCTGCATGCCCCGTCAAATTCTCCAACTCATCGTAAGACTCCTCCGGCTTCACAAAGCGGACGAGCTCAACTTTATTGAACTGATGCTGGCGAATCAACCCACGTGTGTCGCGGCCAGCAGATCCCGCTTCTGAACGGAAATTCGTGCTGTAAGCCGTATAGGCAATCGGTAGTTGGGCGCCATCCAGAATTTCATCACGGTAATAGTTCGTCACCGGAACTTCAGAAGTCGGAATCAAGAAATAATCCTCTTCCTCAATAAGGAAAGCGTCTTCTTCGAACTTCGGCAATTGACCAGTACCCGTCAAGCTTGTGCGGTTCACCAAATATGGCGGCAGCATTTCCTCGTAGCCGTGTTCTTCTGAATGCAAATCAAGCATAAAGCTGATCAACGCTCGTTCAAGTCTCGCACCAAGTCCGCGGTAGAATACGAAACGGCTCCCCGTCACTTTTGCAGCACGTTCAAAATCAAGCAAGTTCAGATCGGTCCCGATTTCCCAATGCGGCTTCGGTTCGAAACCGAATTCCGGCTTCTCTCCCCATGTGCGCACTTCGACATTATCATCTTCGCTATCGCCGACCGGAACTGATTCATGCGGGATGTTCGGAATACGCATCATGATATAATTTAAATCTTCTTCGACTTGATGCAATTGCTCATCAAGGGTTTTGATTTCATCGCCGACTTCACGCATGCGTGCAATTACGTCATCTGCATTTTCCTTATTGCGCTTCATTTCCGCAACTTTTTGCGAAACTTCATTGCGCTCCGCTTTCAGCACTTCCACTTTCGCAATCAGTTCTCTTCGTTTTTCATCCAGACCGACGAATTTATCCAAATCCGTCAAATCTTCTCCGCGCTTCGTAAGTTTCTCTTTCACTTCATCGAAGTTCGCACGAAGCAATTTAATGTCTAACATAGTGATTCCTCCTTATTTTTTATACGATAAGTATTTTCAGACACAAAAAAAGCCCTCTATCCCCTATACAAGGGACGAGAACTACCCGCGTTGCCACCCAAATTGACCAGCATACAGCTGATCCACTCTTTGAAATAACGGTTCAATGTCCGGCTAGGCCTACTATTCGTTCAGCCCGGCTACTCAGGGACGGATTCACAAGTGTCTTTACCGGCTCACACCACCCGCCGGCTCTCTTTGAAAAACGTGCTTGCTACTGCTTCCCATCATCGTCTTTAATTTGAAATTAACCTCACTTTACTACATACCTAAACTTTTGGCAAGGTCCAAGTATTCTGCAACTGCTTCAAAGTATGCTGTTTCATGTGGAACAAAATCGGATAGCGTTATTTTTATATCATCTGAGCAAATGATGTTCTCCACTTCTCTCCTGAAGAGTGCCTGCAAATCTTTTATCGCAACGGAATGGATGCTTTCCACTTCCTCCTGTTGCAACGTGAAATCATCCGGCCCAAAGGTTGATTGATATAGAAATACATTCGCAAATTCTTTGTCAATGAAACTCGGCAGCCTAATGACATCCCGAACGGCGCCCATCTGTTTTAACTTGGAAAGGTCCACATGTATGCCAAGCTCCTCCTCAACTTCACGGACTCCATCCATAATATCCTCATCCGCCAGCAAATGGCCCGCTGCTGTAATATCATACAAGCTTGGAAAGTCCTTTTTTGTGGAACTTCTCTTTTGAATAAAAACATTTGTGCCATCCACGAGCCAACAATGGAATGTTTCATGCCATAAGCCTTTCTCATGGATAACTTCTCTAGTTTCATTAAAAACATACATATAATCTTCATCAAATACTTTCAGACGCTCCGCCAACTTCATACTCCCTTTCAACGAAAAGCATTGATTATACTAATAACAAGGATTAACGTAAACACTACGACAACGATAGCAGAAGTAATTTTCGTATAAAGAATTGCTTCCTTTGAAAATTCGGGCTCTGAATCATATTGCCATCTTTTCCCGAGTAACATCATTTCCCGAGGAGCCAAAAACGTTAATACGCCGATTGGAACAAATAGGATGAACATAAAAATTGCTTCAGCCATCCAAGTCCACCTCCTTGTTATTGTATAAATAAAGCCTGATAAAGCAAGCTAACACCTGTTTCTCACTTATCAAGAGAATAGTCGCGAATCACTTCATCTGGCGTCATTCCCGCTTCCACAAGGATATACCTGTTATACACCTCTTTGAAATCGATATCCCCTTCTATCTCATCGACTAGTTCAAAGCAGTCCAAAACTTGTACGAAGCACCATATCGTCATTCCTCCTACCGCATTTTCATAGGTCAGTTCTTTCGTAAGATTCCTCCAATGCTCAATAACTTTCTTGGCAGCCATTTCACTGCTATCCGCACGAATGAGCATAACGACTTCTTCATATGTTTTCCCGTCATACTGCGGATTAACAATTGACTCAACTAAATACTTCACCGAGAAGATCTTATCCATATCCCTCTTCCTCTCCCTTTCTTCTCTATACGTTTTCGGGTAAATAAAAGATTCAAAAAAAAGGCTAGAGCATCTACGCCCTAGCCCTAATCATTAAACTCCACGCACTGCCATTAATTCACTTTCTGCTAACTTACTAATTTCTAGCCCCTTCATCGGCGTGCCGATATCTTTCGATAAATCACCAATCAATGCATAGTTCCGGAAGTCTTCCGTTGCCATGACAATCGCACGCGCGAATCGTTCAGGGTTGTCTGACTTAAAGATACCGGAACCGACGAATACGCCGTCAGCGCCAAGTTCCATCATCAGCGCCGCGTCCGCAGGAGTCGCTACGCCGCCCGCAGCGTAATTAGTAACTGGTAGACGCCTCGCTTCGCGGATTGCGAGCAGCACTTCATAAGGAGCGCCCAAGTCGCGTGCCTCCACCATCAACTCATCATTGCTCATATGAATGACTTTATTCACTTGCGCATTCACTTGGCGCAGATGGCGGACCGCTTCCACAATATTGCCCGTTCCCGGTTCACCTTTCGTACGTAACATCCTCGCCCCTTCTCCGAGACGACGCGCAGCTTCACCAAGATTGCGGGCACCACAGACAAATGGAACTTTGTAATCGCTCTTCAATAAATGAAACTCGTCATCCGCAGGAGTCAACACTTCACTTTCATCGATGAAATCGACACCCATTGCTTCCAACACACGTGCCTCCGAAATATGCCCAATTCGCACTTTTGCCATAACCGGGATTGAAACTGCCTTTTGCACTTCTTCAATAATGCGCGGGTCCGCCATGCGCGCAACACCGCCAGCTGCCCGGATATCTGAAGGAACGCGCTCAAGCGCCATGACTGCACTTGCACCTGCCGCTTCCGCCACTTTTGCCTGCTCCGCGTTAATAACATCCATGATGACGCCACCGTATTTAAAATCCATTTATTCTTCCCCCTTTTCATTTTGTTCAGTATACTAGAGTATGACCATATTAAAATACTCAGTTTCGTAATAAATGAAGAGGTCAGAGGGTATCGAGTTGCGGGACTAAAGTCACTAAATGACGATAACTCTGGGAAAGTGAACGATAACTTCCGCTAAATGACCGATAACTCATTCGAATTGACCGATATATCCCGGGAAATGAACGATAACACCTAGGAAAAGATCGATAACTTATTTAAGCGAGGTGCAGCAAATGGAAATGCTATTAATTGAACTAAATAAAGAAAGCGAAACGCCTTTATACGAGCAGATTTACCAGCAAATCCGCAACGACATCACTGAAGGCAAACTTGTTGTAGACGAAAAGCTCCCCTCCAAACGGAAACTTGGCGAATTCCTCGATGTCAGTCAAACAACGATCGAAATTGCTTATGGGCAGCTTGCTGCGGAAGGGTTCATTACATCTAAACCGCGGAGAGGCTATTTTATCCAGGAAATCGGAGAATTGGCGTATGTACAACCAGTCGAGGAAGTAACTTTCTCTTCCAAAGAAGAACGGAGGGAACTGGAGATCGACTTCTCCCCAGGTAAAATCGATACGGAATCCTTCCCATTCAAGCTATGGCGGAAATACGCAAAAGACACCATTGATGAGTCATCGCAACATCTTCTGCTATTGGGTCATCCACACGGAGATCTAGAGCTTCGGCAGGAAATCGCGAAGTATTTATATCACTCGAGAGGGGTCGATTGCTCCGCGGACCAGATCATCGTCGGATCCGGAACGGAACAGCTCATGCCGTTACTCATCCGGCTTCTGGGACCGCAGGCAACGTACGCCATCGAGGACCCGGGTTATCCGCTTACCCATCACGTTTTTTTCCATAACAACCGGGAGGCTGTACCGATTGCAGTTGATGAGGAAGGGATGGACGTACAGGCACTCCAGCAGTCGGAGGCGACCGTGGCTTACGTGACACCTTCCCATCAGTTTCCGACCGGCACAGTGCTTTCTGCGGCACGCAGAACAGCATTGTTGAACTGGGCAGCTTCAAATGTCGGCAATTTCATCATCGAGGACGATTACGATAGCGAATTTCGCTATTCCGGAAGGCCAATTCCTTCTTTGCAAGGGATGGACAAAGCGGGCAAGGTCATATATGTCAGCACCTTTTCCAAATCCCTAATGCCATCGCTGCGGATTGCCTATATGGTGCTCCCTCCTGTTTTGCTCAAAAACTACGAGGAAGCGTTCATCCATTATTCGTCGACGGTTCCGCGGCTTGACCAGCACACGCTTGCCCGTTTCATGGCTGACGGCCATTTCGCCCGGCATTTGAACCGGATGCGGAAAGTGTATAAACGTAAACTGCAGCTGCTTACCGATTCATTACAACAATATGCTCCAATCATTTCATTCTCAGGTGACGAAGCGGGCATGCATATTCTCATCAACGTACATACAGACGAGGATGAAGAGTCATTGGCAAACGTAGCACTAGCTCAAGGCATTCGCGTCTACGGCCTGAATGAATACCGCAAATCCGCAAAGAGCGTCCAGCCATCTTTTCTATTCGGCTTCGGAGGCTTGGAGGATGAACGGATTCCAAGGGCTGTTGAACAGCTCATGGAAGCTTGGGGCATTAAAAAAAGGTGATGGACCCATGACGGGCCATCACCTCTTTTTATTTGAATAAACCTTTTATAAATCCAGTTGCACTTTCCCAAATACCGGCGAAGAAGTCACCGATTGCACTCATCATCAACGAGAACCATCCGGCTTTTTCGACATCATCTGTGACGATGACATCCATGCCTAGATTTTTCGAATCGATGAATCCGTAATCCTTGCCCTCTTTTTTAACAAGCTCCACATGGCCGACAACCGTTCCTTTTTTGATGGGTGCTTCGAGTGCACCATCTTTCAGTAGAGACTCATCCAAGACAAGTTTCGGCTCATAAAGATCCTTTTCATTCGATTTGATCATCGACTTGATTGGCTCTTTCACTTCGATGGAAACAGTTTTCGCTTTTCCTTTAAGGACAGGCAATGTCTTCTGCTTTTCAAATTGATATCCCGCCGGAAGAAGCTCTTCTTCGGAGAACTGGCTGAATCCGTAATCGAACAACGCCCGTGTTGCATCAAACCGTGCCTTGTAGGACCCGACTCCGTTTGCATCGACAGCTTTCATGACGACAGCGATGACCCGCTTATCGCCCCGTTTTGCCGTACCTGTGAAGCAGTGCCCCGCAAAATCAGTCGTTCCTGTCTTCAATCCGTCTACCCCTTCGTATTCATAAACGAAGCCTGGAAGCATGAAGTTCCAGTTATCCATCTTGATGGCATCCGTCGTACCTTCACGGAAGATTTTCGTATTAATTTTCGTTGTTTCCAAAACCTCCGGATAATCTTTCATCAGATGGAATGCAAGCCTTGCAACCGATTTGGCAGGCATGACGTTCTCATCGTTCGCCCCTGTCCCTTGCGGATGCATCCCTTGCAAGTATTCATTGTTCAAACCTGATGAATTGACGAATTTATAGTCGACCAAGCCCAGTTCCTTTGCCTTGGCATCCATTAATTTCAGGAATTCCGTTTCCGTTCCTGCAATTGTTTCAGCAATAGCGATTGTAGCAGCATTCGCTGAATAAATAGCCACTGCTTCGTAAAGCTCTCTGATTGTATACGTACCATCCCTACGTAGGGGCACATTACTTAGACGCCTGTCCTGTGAGATGGCATATGTATAATCTGTTACTTTGTATTCTTGATCCCAACTGATTTTACCTTCTTTTATCGCTTCAAATAAGATATATTCAGTCATCATTTTTGACATACTAGCAATGCCGAGTGGTGTATCCGCATTCTCTTCATATAAAATCTTACCACTATCCGCGTCAATTAGAATGGCACCATCTACATGGATGCCGAGAGTCGTTTCTGCTTTTGCAGGTGCCGTGCCGAACGTCATCATCAATACGAATGGAATGACCAGCAAAGCAACCCATTTTCTCATTTCACGTTTCACCAATATACCTCCGTCATTGCAATTTACCACTTTATATTTTATCACATCATGGACCTGATTAGGGGCTACATTTGAAAAAGCACCTTTCCGCTCATATCATGACGTGCGGAAAGGTGCTGAAGTTCCATAACCACTTTTTACGAAATGGAATAGTTTGGTGCTTCTTTTGTAATATGCACTTGATGCGGATGACTTTCGCGCAAACCAGCACCCGTCATGCGGATGAACTGAGCTTTTTCACGTAAATCATGAAGATCCTTCGTACCGCAATAGCCCATGCCTGACCGGATCCCACCAACGAGTTGATGGATCGTATCAGAAATTGGACCTTTATAAGGCATACGTCCTTCAATTCCTTCAGGCACGAGTTTCTTCGCATCCTCTTGGAAGTAACGGTCTTTTGAACCGTGTTCCATTGCACCGACAGATCCCATTCCTCGGTACACTTTAAAGCGTCTGCCTTGGAAGATTTCCGTATCTCCAGGGCTTTCTGTCGTTCCGGCAAGTAAGCTTCCGAGCATGACGACATGTCCACCTGCTGCCAAAGCTTTCACGATATCACCTGAGTATTTAATGCCGCCGTCTGCGATGATCGTTTTCCCATGTTTACGTGCTTCGGAAGCACATTCATAAACTGCGGTGATTTGAGGAACTCCGACCCCTGCAACGACACGCGTCGTACAGATGGATCCAGGACCGATACCGACTTTGACGACATCGGCACCCGCCTCATATAATGCTGCAGTCGCTTCCGCCGTTGCCACGTTCCCCGCAATGATATCTAGTTCCGGATACTCTCTTCGAATCTGCGCGACTGTATCCAGTACGCCTTTCGAATGTCCATGCGCCGTGTCGATGACAATGACATCGACTTCCGCAGCAACAAGCTTCTGCACCCGTACCATCGTATCGGATGTAACACCGACCGCCGCTCCTACGAGAAGGCGGCCTTGCTGATCCTTCGCAGCGTTCGGGAATTCAATCACTTTTTCGATATCTTTTATTGTAATTAAACCTTTTAAGATTCCATTTTCATCAACAATCGGCAGCTTTTCAATTTTATACTGCTGCAAAATCTTTTCCGCATCTTCCAAAGTCGTGCCGACAGGAGCCGTCACCAAATTGTCCTTCGTCATCACGTCATTGATAATCAGCGAATAGTCCTGAATAAACCGCAGATCACGATTCGTCAAAATCCCGACAAGTCTTTGCTCATCCATGTTATTGACAATCGGAACGCCCGAAATACGATACCTGCCCATCAAGTGCTCTGCGTCAAATACTTGGTGTTCAGGAGTGAGGAAGAAAGGATTGGTAATAACGCCATTCTCCGAACGTTTAACCGTTACAACCTGCTCCGCCTGCTCTTCGATGCTCATATTCTTATGGATGACGCCAAGACCGCCTTGACGCGCCATTGCAATCGCCATCTTCGACTCGGTCACTGTATCCATCCCAGCACTGATGATTGGAATGTTCAACGTCATCTTCTCTGTCAAACGTACCGAAAGATTTACGTCCTTCGGCAATACTTCTGAAGCGCCCGGCACAAGCAACACATCGTCGAAAGTCAACCCTTCGCGAGTGAATTTAGATTCCCACATATCGTTTCCTCCTCTAAAATCATTATCTGCAGTTGAATATTATTAAAAGGTTATCAGCGCATATGAGACGTGTCAAGGAGTCGGGAATAAGAAAAAGAATTCCTTAAATTCACTGAATTAACTTTTCAATCACCGACCGCATTTTAGCAGGAGATGTTTTCGGTGCAAAACGATCCACCACATTCCCGTTTCGGTCAATAAGGAACTTCGTAAAATTCCATTTGATGCCCTCAGTTAGCAGCCCTTTTTTTTGATCCGTCAAAAATGAAAACAAAGGAGCTGCCCCACTCCCAACGACATCAATCTTAGCAAACATCGGAAAGGTCACCCCATAATTCATTTCGCAAAACGACAAAGTCTCATTAATTGAATCGAATTCTTGGTTCATGAAATTATCGGATGGGAAGCCGAGAACGACAAATTCTTGCCCACGAAAATCCTCATATAGCTGTTGAAGCTCCTTGAACTGATCCGTAAAACCGCATTTGCTCGCCGTATTTACAATGACCATGATCTTGCCCTCATAATCCTTCATAGATTGCAAAGTGCCATCCGGCTTTTCGACTGAAAACTCGTAAATGGAAGCCATATTCATCATCACCTTTCCTCGCCTTTATTAATCAACATTACGGCAACTATGCAGGCAATGCAAAGATGAGAGACTACTATTTTTTGACTGCAGTATGCAATCATACTCTCCCAGATACGCATAAATTTCGATATCCACGCATAAATCGAATCAAAGACGCATAAAGTCTTTCAAGCACGCATAAACCTTTCTAAATACGCATAATCGTAATTAAAAGCTCATAAATTAATCTAAACACGCATAATAGAGGCTTTGAAGGAGAGCTTACATTGAGCGCAAAGCAGCATTCCTTGAGCGCGGGACGGTGCTCTTTAGCCGCGGGTATTTCTTAGTTTGTCAAATGTATCGGGCGCGACCTTTCCATTCATTCGAGACAATATCCTTCCGCGAAATAGAAATGGGAACGGCCTTAGCCCGGCGATGTCCTACTCTCACAGGGGAAACCCTGTTCCCTGCGTAATTTACACCGTTGGCGTAAATTACGCAAAGCGGCGATGAAGAACTTATCTTCCGTGTCAGGAAAGAGATTTGCATATGATTGTTCAACCTTCGGTTATATATAAAAAAATACACAAAAAAACCATTCCCCATGGGGAATGGCCTTGGCCCGGCGACGTCCTACTCTCACAGGGGGAAGCCCCCTACTACCATCGGCGCTGAAGAGCTTAACTTCCGTGTTCGGTATGGGAACGGGTGTGACCTCTTCGCCGTCGTCACCAGACAATTGAACGACTCTTGTTCGTTCAAAACCGGATAAAACCAACATTGTTGCTGAACAACAAGTTCAACCGTACTTAAGTAACTTAAGGTTAAGTCCTCGATCGATTAGTATCCGTCAGCTGCACGTGTCGCCACGCTTCCACCCCGGACCTATCCACCTCATCTTCTTTGAGGGATCTTACTTACTTGCGTAATGGGAAATCTCATCTTGAGGGGGGCTTCATGCTTAGATGCTTTCAGCATTTATCCCGTCCATACATAGCTACCCAGCGATGCCTTTGGCAAGACAACTGGTACACCAGCGGTATGTCCATCCCGGTCCTCTCGTACTAAGGACAGCTCCTCTCAAATTTCCTGCGCCCGCGACGGATAGGGACCGAACTGTCTCACGACGTTCTGAACCCAGCTCGCGTACCGCTTTAATGGGCGAACAGCCCAACCCTTGGGACCGACTACAGCCCCAGGATGCGATGAGCCGACATCGAGGTGCCAAACCTCCCCGTCGATGTGGACTCTTGGGGGAGATAAGCCTGTTATCCCCGGGGTAGCTTTTATCCGTTGAGCGATGGCCCTTCCATGCGGAACCACCGGATCACTAAGCCCGTCTTTCGACCCTGCTCGACTTGTAGGTCTCGCAGTCAAGCTCCCTTATGCCTTTGCACTCTACGAATGATGTCCAACCATTCTGAGGGAACCTTTGGGCGCCTCCGTTACACTTTAGGAGGCGACCGCCCCAGTCAAACTGCCCACCTGACACTGTCTCCTGCCCGGATCACGGGCAAGGGTTAGAAGTCCAATACAGCCAGGGTAGTATCCCACCATTGCCTCCTCCGAAGCTGGCGCTCCGGATTCCAAGGCTCCTACCTATCCTGTACAGGCTGCACCGGAATTCAATATCAGGCTACAGTAAAGCTCCACGGGGTCTTTCCGTCCTGTCGCGGGTAATGCGCATCTTCACGCATATTATAATTTCACCGAGTCTCTCGTTGAGACAGTGCCCAGATCGTTACGCCTTTCGTGCGGGTCGGAACTTACCCGACAAGGAATTTCGCTACCTTAGGACCGTTATAGTTACGGCCGCCGTTTACTGGGGCTTCAATTCGAAGCTTCGCTTGCGCTGACCTCTCCTCTTAACCTTCCAGCACCGGGCAGGCGTCAGCCCCTATACGTCACCTTACGGTTTTGCAGAGACCTGTGTTTTTGCTAAACAGTCGCCTGGGCCTATTCACTGCGGCTCTCTCGGGCTTTAACACCCTACCAGAGCACCCCTTCTCCCGAAGTTACGGGGTCATTTTGCCGAGTTCCTTAACGAGAGTTCTCTCGATCACCTTAGGATTCTCTCCTCGCCTACCTGTGTCGGTTTGCGGTACGGGCACCTCCCGCCTCGCTAGAGGCTTTTCTTGGCAGTGTGAAATCAGGGACTCCGGGGATAATTCCCCTTGCCATCACAGCTCAATGTTATAGGAACGGGATTTTCCTCGTTCCACACCTCACTGCTTAGACGCGCATGACCAACAGCGCGCTCACCCTATCCTTCTGCGTCCCCCCATTGCTGATAACGGCGGGGAGGTGGTACAGGAATATCAACCTGTTGTCCATCGTCTACGCCTTTCGGCCTCGACTTAGGTCCCGACTGACCCTGAGCGGACGAGCCTTCCTCAGGAAACCTTAGGCATTCGGTGGAAGGGATTCTCACCCTTCTTTCGCTACTCATACCGGCATTCTCACTTCCAAGCGCTCCACCAGTCCTTACGGTCTAGCTTCAACGCCCTTGGAACGCTCTCCTACCACTGACACCATAGGTGTCAATCCGCAGTTTCGGTGATCCGTTTAGCCCCGGTACATTTTCGGCGCAGCGCCACTCGACCAGTGAGCTATTACGCACTCTTTAAATGGTGGCTGCTTCTAAGCCAACATCCTGGTTGTCTGGGCAGCGCCACATCCTTTTCCACTCAACGGATACTTGGGGACCTTAACTGGCGGTCTGGGCTGTTTCCCTCTCGACTACGGATCTTATCACCCGCAGTCTGACTCCCAAACATAAATCATCGGCATTCGGAGTTTGTCTGAATTCGGTAACCCGGGATGGGCCCCTAGTCCAAACAGTGCTCTACCTCCGAGATTCTTTCGTTTGAGGCTAGCCCTAAAGCTATTTCGGAGAGAACCAGCTATCTCCAGGTTCGATTGGAATTTCACCGCTACCCACACCTCATCCCCGCACTTTTCAACGTACGTGGGTTCGGGCCTCCAGTAAGTGTTACCTTACCTTCACCCTGGACATGGGTAGATCACCTGGTTTCGGGTCTACGACCCCATACTCATTCGCCCTATTCAGACTCGCTTTCGCTGCGGCTCCGCATTCGCTGCTTAACCTTGCATGGAATCGTAACTCGCCGGTTCATTCTACAAAAGGCACGCCATCACCCAT